>NZ_VPCW01000013.1:0-61191 GCF_013418015.1 Acinetobacter sp. YH12211 | reverse complement strand
TTCGCAAGAGATGCGATGGATGTCTGATTATTTGTAGTCATAAATTTAAGTCCCCACTTGTTTCTAAGTGGGGACTAAATTAAGGCTTATAGGATGAATTCAGAAGGTGTGTTCAGCGGACGCTTACGCTATAAGTCTAATTCGCAATCTTGCATTTAAAAAACCGTTGCACCCCATAAGCTGCAACGGTTTTTTTAATTACCATTTTCCACAGAAGATCAATCAACATCACGCATCTTTAAGTGCCTGATCTAAAGCTCGCATAATTTGGCGTTTGGTCGCAAAGAAACGACTAAACAAACTCGACACCGATGCCATAACACTGACATGCCCTGTTTTTGGAATGACAATAATTTCACTATGATTGCCATATTTCTTTAATACGTGGTCGAAGTCTGTGGCATTACTTGCCCCCACAATTTGATCTTTTTCTGCCACCAATAAATAGTGTTTGACTGAATTCGGCTCCACAAAATAATACGGCATCACATCCTGATACGGCACCTCTTGATCAAAGGCATCGGCACATAGCGGATCATCCTTATAATCAAAATGATAAGGCCCTGCCAAACCAATAATCGCACGAATGTGATCTTTACAGCTTAAAGCATAGGGCTGGGGATGGTACAACAAGGACATCACATTAAATGCCCCAGCCGAATGTCCCATCAATACCACCTGTGCCGTAGAAATACCCAGTTTGTGTTGCTGCTGAGTCAAGTAATTCAGTGCAAGAGTTAAATCATCAATATAGGTGGGAAAAATATGCTGTGGCGCGAGTTGATAGTTCATCACCGCAACATCAAAGCCTTCTTTTGCAAAAGCTTCGCCCACAAAACGATAATCCTGCTTATCGCCACGTGACCATGCCCCACCATGCACAAACACCATGAGTGGACGCTGCGGGCGTGGTGTTATGGTGCGGTACAAATCCAAACGATGCCGTGCGCGTAAACCATATGCAATATTGCTTTGAACGGTATAACCCTGACGTGGCGTTAAACGGTTCAGCGCATAGCTGCCCAAATCATACAGGCGAAATTCTTCATAAATACGTTTCGCCTGTTCTAAAGTTTTATTCAGTTGTTTAAACCAGTGTTCCACATTATTGAACATGTGTCGGTTCAACCTGATCTGGGTCAATCGCGACTGGCGTTTGTGTTTCAGGCGCAACCATTGGGCTGACAAAGTTCGCATTGTTGCTCGGTTGTAGCTCAATATTATCAATCAGGGTAATAATTTTAGTGACATTGCCCACTTGTTGTAGCACTTGGTTTAAATCCTGCAATTCTGCATTGTTTAAACGTCCCATCACATACAACACACCATCTTCGGTATGAATACGCACTTTGCTGTCTGACACCACAGGTGCTTTCATAATCAAACCACGGGTATTTGCAGTAACCGTGGTGTCCTGCATAATGGTGCTATAGCTGATTTGATTACCCACTGTAATATAATTGTGGATGGTTTTTACATCACTCATGGCACGCACATTGTCTTCTGCCAACTGTTTTAAATGCGCGTCAGGCACTTGCCCTGTCAACAACACATTGCCATGAAAACTTTCTATATTGACACGTGATTGTTTAAAACGTGAATCCAGTTTATATAAATTAATTTTTGCAGTACGTTCAATAGAGTTATCTATAAACACTTGCCCAAGTGAGCGTGCACCACTTTCTGTACCCACTGGCGCAGTGCCTGTGCCACTTGAAATAAAACTTGCACAACCCGATAAACTTGCTACACACAGCAAGGTCACTGCAATACGCTTGAACACTCAGCAAGACTCCTATTATTTTCTTTCAATTCTGGCTTGTGCTGTGCATTTCATCCTTAGATTTGCACGATCAACAATACACCGACTGATGCTTTTGCTTTAAATTTCACTCAAAGATTAATCAAGTCTGCATCAAAAGTAAAAGCATTTTCAATCCATTGCAAATCATACGGGAATTTGGAAAAGTCTTGCTGTACTGTTTTTGCAAATTGCTGAGAAAAATCAAAGCAAATCACATCAAAACGACAATAATATTCTGAATAGTGTGGATATTCTGTTAAAAACTGCATGGCGGTTTTCATAATTTTACGCTGCTTAGATGCAGACACCACTTCGTAGGCTTTGCCATAGCCAGTTTGCGAACGCGCTTTAACTTCTACAAAAATCAGTTGTTCTGCTTGAATAAAAATACCATCTATTTCACCAAAAACACTGTGATAATTCTGCTCCAGCATACGCCAACCGTGTTGATGTAAATATTGCCAAGCCGTCTGCTCTGCCCATGTGCCAATGCTTTGCTGCAGTGTTTTTTGATTCATGCTATATCCGATTTTTTTTATTTTGTTATGGTGCGCAATCGTAGTATTCGCTGAAGTGCGATGACGCGAGTTTCACACGCCAGACTGCAATTCAGGTAGAATAAGCGCTTGGTCTGTAACTTGTATCAGACGCAAGCCAATACTGCTGTTGTTTCGTGTTCCATCATTTTTATTTTAGTTTGCTATTTCCCACGGAGAAAACTCAATGAGTGCCCAGTTATTTGTTGTTGCTACCCCAATTGGTCACTTAGATGATATGAGCTACCGTTCAATTGATGTGCTCAAATCGGTCAGCCTAATTGCCGCTGAAGATACCCGCACCTCTGCACAATTAATGAAACATTTTAATATTTCAACTCCGCTTACAGCCTGCCATGAACACAACGAAAGCAACAAGATTGATATTTTAGTCCAAAAATTACTCAATGGCGAAGATATTGCGCTCATTAGCGATGCAGGTACACCACTGATTAGCGACCCAGGTTTTAAACTGGTTCGTGCAGCACAAGCCAATGGTATTCGTGTGATTCCTGTGCCGGGTGCATGTGCAGCCATTGCAGCGCTCAGTGCGGTTGGCTTACCAAGTGATCGCTTTAGTTTTCAGGGATTTCTCGCTTCTAAACAGTCACAGCGATTACAACAACTTGAAAAGCTAAAAGATGAAACCCAAACCCTGATTTTTTATGAAGCACCACATCGAATTTTAGATTCAGTCAAAGATATGGCTGCCGTGTTTGGTGCAGATCGCCCTGTTGGCTTTGCCCGTGAAATCACCAAAACCTTTGAAACCATTAAAAAAATGACTTTAGGTGAATTGGCTGAATTTATCGCAGCAGATCATCATCAACAAAAAGGTGAAATTGTATTGGTGGTGGGGGGAGCGAGCGAAGAAAAAGACATGGAACAAGAAAAATTAGATCAATTATTGCAGCGTTTGTTGCAAGATTTATCGGTAAAAGCAGCATCACAATTGGCGGCTGATCTAACAGGGATTAAAAAGAAAATTGCCTATCAACGTGCGTTGGAATTAAGCCAAGCAGCTGAATAAGCCGATTGAGCAATAACAGTGATGACGATCATCGCGCATAAAAAAAAGCATCACCCTTTATACAAGGTGATGCTTTTTTATGTTGAAGGTATAAGCATTAGAGCAGCCTGCATAGTAAGCATCCCGCCCTAACTCACTCAACAGTTCAACGAATAAATTCAATCAACAAGTTCAGCAAGCACGTTCAACAGATTAGTCGCGCGCAGACTCATCTGGTGGCACTTCGGTAATTTTTCCGCCACGCGCCAAGAATGCAGCCACTTCATCTTCCAATGCCTGACGCTGTTTTAGTTTGGCAGTTACAGTGAGAGTTTCTGCTTCTGCAAGATCACCATCTACAGCACCTTCTTCTGATTCTGCTGCACCTTTTTCAGCCGCTTTCGCTTCATCTTCGTCTACAGTTGAATCTTCTACATCATCGTAATCGTTCATGTCCGTCATCTTAATCTCCCCACAAATGACTTCAATTTAGTCCAAGTGAAAACTGGTTATGAATTACGATGAAATTTAGCAATCTCTTGGCCTTTCGCATAGAGTCTAGATTAAAAAAAACGTATCTTTTTTAACCAAATTCGTAATCAGGTATGTATGACCGTACAAAAAACGACTGTTTTGCTTTAAACCGCGTAGCGTGTGTCTTTAAGCAGGCTTAATCCACTGGCTTGTGACATAAAGGCATCTTTTAACGCAGGCAGCTGCTCCACCTGTTTTAAACCAAAGTTACGTGCCCACACCACAGGGAATAAAGTGGTGGTTTCCATCCAGCCAATCGCAGACATACTATGCATCATGGCATCATTTTGTCCTTTACGACGATGCTCGTAACGCTTTAAAGTTTGCTCATGCGCCCAAACACCACGTTTGAAATCATGCAACAACACATCGCACAGTACGGCTGCATCCAGACAACCAATATTCACGCCCTGCCCTGCAAGCGGATGAATTACATGCGCGGCATCACCAATAAGTGCCAAACCATCTTGCACATAACGCTGCGCTGCACGTGCTTTCAGTGGGAAAATAGCACGTGGGGTTGCCTCTAAGACTTCCCCAAGCATGTGATGACTTTCACGAGTCAAAAGTTGGGTAAAGTCGTCATCATTCAGTTTGGCATATTCTTCGGCATAGTCATCAGGCAAAGTCCAAACAATCGACTGCCAATGCCCTTCCTGCTCGGCGTGTAAACTTGCCATCGGTAAATAGGCCAAAGGACCAGTTTCTAAGAAAATTTGACGTGCAACATGCTGATGCGGCTGCGCAGTACGAATTGCACAGGTTAGACCTGCCTGACGATAATCCAACACATCAAAATCAATAAAGGCTTGTTCGCGCACAAAGGAGTTAGCACCATCTGCGCCAATGACTAGCTTAGTCTGTAATTGTGTACCATCGGCCAAATAAATGTGCCAAACGCCAACACCACGCTCTAAACGGGTCACTTTGACTTGCGTTCGATAATCTTGCACTTGTTGCAACATTTGCTGCTGAATCGCTAGATTTAAAATGCTTGGCTCGACCATTGAACCCAGAGCCTGCTCAATAGCGGGTGTACGTTCGTTACTTGCCCCAAAGTTAATTTCGCCATAGCCATTTTTATTCCAAACCTGCATGCCGCTATACGGCATATGTCGCGCCAGTTTAGACCAGACATTGACTGTTTTTAACAGGTGGATGGTGGCCTGACTTAAAGCCAATACACGCGGATTGGCAACTGCAAGGGTTTTCTCTGCATCTAAAATAGGTGCGGCATCTAAAACTGTAGCCTGCACACCCCCTTGTGCCAATAAAAGTGCAGTTAAGCCTCCCACCAAGCCGCCACCAATAATGACGACATCTAACACTTGCGTTTGTTGATTTGCTGTGATCATGCTTTTAACCCCATGGCATAATTGGCGACCAAAGGTTTAATGCCTGGAATGGTATCAAACGCGACTAAGCCTGTATTACGCATAAATTTCAGGATTGGGTTTTGATTGCTAAATCCACGTACCACGCTGTCACAGAATTTAATGACTCGCTGTTGATCTTTCAAACGCGATTGTTCATAGTCACGCAGCATTGCAGCATCGCCTAAATCTGCTGACTGTGCCGCCTGTTCGGTGAGATAACGCAATAATACGTAAGCATCTCGCATACACAAGTTAAAGCCCTGCCCTGCGACTGGGTGAATGGTATGCGCTGCATTACCCATCAGTACAACGCGACCAACCGCCTGTTTTTCTGCCAGAACTTGTGACAATGGAAAACTAAAACGACGTCCTGTTTTTTCAAACTTCCCTGCACGATCACCATAGGCTTGTTGCAAGGCATTTAAAAAGTGTTGATCATTTTCATCGCCAATCCATTCATGTTCTGTACCTTTTGGCACAGGCCACACCACAGAACGGCGATATTCACCTGGCAAGGGCAGCAACGCCAAAGGCCCTAAGTGACTAAAACGCTCAAAACCCACATGCGCATGCGGCTTGGAGGTTTGCACTGTGGTCACAATCGCTACTTGGTCATAATCATGTTCCGATGCACCAATGCCCAAGGCTTTACGGCAGAAAGAATCACGACCATCGGCAGCAATCAGTAGTTTGGCAGCAAGCTGTAATTGTTCCTGACCACGTACCGCTTCAATATAGGCAAAATCTGCATCTTGTTTAAGACTGGTGACCTGCACACCATCAATCAATTCAATCAAAGGTTGTTTACGTACTTCGGTCAACAACACTCGACCTAACCATGCATTTTCAATCACCTGACCAAAGCTTTCGACTTTTTCTTGTTCGGCCAATAAACGTGCCTTGCCAAAACTATCTTGTTCGGTAATTTGAACTTCTAAAATAGGCGTAGCATGTTCTTGCAAGGCATCCCATAAACCTAGCTCTTGGTAAATTTGTACGCTGCGACGCGACAAGGCACTGTTACGTGCATCAAAACTGGAATGATACGGCGCAAGGCTGGCATCGTCATAATTGGGGTATTGAATCGCTTCTAGCAACTTCACTGCAATGTTTGACTTAGCCAACATCAAGGCTAAGCTTAGCCCGACCATACCACCGCCTACAATGATCACTTCTTGTTGCATGCCTTGATCCTTTTTATGAGGTATTCGACTTCAAAAGATTCAATCGAAATACGTATAATCTGTAATGGATTTTATCTTACCGCAAAGTCATTTATTTTTATAATGAATTAGTGTTGAAGCTATGGAAGATGATTAGACTTCTTGCAAATGTCCAATTCAAACTATAATTATTAGTCCCTCATCTTCTTGCTCCGAGCCATGTATGACACAAGAGAAGATAAATTCAATACTTAGTATTATTGATGGCTGATGATTGATTTTAGAATAAGCTCAACGATAAAAATGATCTCACATAATGGTTATTATACAAACTATCTTTGTAATGCATATTGCATTACAATATTTCCATACATTCAATAACTGAGAGAAGTGATGGCTACTGTTAATTTCAGGGTCGATGAAGCCCTTAAAGAAAAATCTTATTCAATCCTTAAAGAACAAGGTATCTCACCTACCGATTTCTTTACCAATATTCTTGAATATGTGGCAACGACTGGAAAGCTTCCAGTACAGAAAGCGTTGCTTTCAGAAGAAGATGCTGAACTATTGGCACTTGTCCGTAAACGCATGAATGATCCTAAAGAGATGTTCGAGGAAGTCACATTAGATGACTTATAATCTTTTACGTCATAAGGACTTCACTGCAGAATGGGAAAAGCTTCCGAGTGCTATCCGCGACCAATTCAAGAAAAAATTAGCCAAAGTCATTGAGCAGCCACATATTCCAAAGAACATGCTTAAAGGTGATCTTGCTGGCTGCTATAAAATCAAATTATTAAAAACGGGTGTCCGACTTATTTATCAGGTCAAAGATGATCAGGTCGTTATTTTGCTCATTACCGTTGGAAAGCGTGCTGATAACATTGTTTATGATGAAGCAAAAAAGCGGATCAAAGACTAAAAATTATTTACATACTCAAAATTTACACGCGCTTTCTAATAAAAAAGCTGATCACTTGACCAGCTTTGATTAGACCCAATTAAGCAGATTTAGCTTTTGCCATCAATGCTTCAATCTCTTCTACGGTTTTCACCACTTTTGAAGTCAGATTCAATGGCCCGTTCGCAGTCGCAACAATATCATCTTCAATACGGATACCTATACCACGCCATTTAGCATCTACCGTTTCATCATCGGGTGCAATGTATAGACCCGGTTCAACGGTCACCACCATACCTTCTTCATAAACACGCCAGTCTTCACCGTGTTTATAGCTGCCGACATCATGCACATCCATGCCCAACCAATGCCCTGTACCGTGCATATAAAACTGGCGATAACTTTCCGAAGCAATAATTTCTTCTAAATTGCCCTGCATAATGCCTAGATCAAGCAAACCTTGCACCAAAATACGCACCGCAACATGGTGTGGTTCTTTATAGGAGTTACCAATTTGTACAGCTTCAATTGCTGCAATTTGCGCATCCAATACAATGTTATACAGTGCTTTTTGTTCTGGACTGAATTGACCATTCACGGGAAAAGTACGGGTAATATCTGAGGCATAGCACTGATATTCACAGGCTGCATCAATCAGGACTAAATCGCCATCTTTAAGCACTTTGTCATTTTCGACATAATGCAAAATGCAGGCATTTTCACCACCACCGACAATACTGTTATAGGCAGGTACGCAGCCATTTTTACCAAAAATATAATTCAGTTCAGCTTCTAGCTCATATTCCATCATGCCTGCTTTTACTGTTTGCATGGCACGAGTATGTGCTTCTGCACTAATATTTGAAGCAATTTGCATCAGTTCCAATTCAGACTCAGTTTTATGCAAACGCATTTCATCCAGCAAACGATCTAACTGAACAATTTTGGCAGGTGCAGTATTGCCTTGACGATGTTGTGCATCAGCTTGTTGGTTCCATGCCGCAACACGTACATCAAATTCAGTCTGATGCCCCAAGCGATAGTACAACGTGTCTTTATTGACAATTTTGGCGATGATTTCTGCATCTAATTGCGCAATTGCAAAAGACTCATCTGCCTCAAACAGCTCAATTGCACCTTCTAAACCTGCGCGATAACCATTCCAGATTTCCATTTCACGGTTACGTTCACGGCAGAACAACGTGTAGGTATAACCTTCATCAATTGATTCATAGGTTTCAATCACCGCAACTGCTTCAGGTTCAGCAAAACCTGTTAAATAGAAAAAACTGCTGTCGGCACGATATTTATAATCTGCATCACGATTACGCATTGCCACAGGACTGGTTGCAATAATTGCGACACTATTGGGTCCCATCAGTTCTGCAAGTTGATCACGACGTTCTTTAAATTCGACTTGAGTCAGTTTTTTCATAAATACGGTCTACATATATAAAATGATGAAAATATGATTGTTGTAATGACTTAAAGCACCTTACACCGACTTAACTTAGGCACACAACGCCCGATTAACTCGGACGGTGTGGCGTAAACATTTCAACAACAGCACTTGCGTTTTGTGTTGTTTGTACGGTTTGTTGACGCGACTTAGCATGTAAGTTTTGCAATAAAGAGCTTTCTTCTACAGGCACTTTTTTACGTCCTACAGATAAACTCACAGGAATCAAACGTACAAATTCATACAATTCCTGATAGCTTTCTTCGCCTTCTTCATCATTGTCTGAATCTTCAAATTCAACCGCAGCGACATCTTGTAAATGCTCAATCAGTTCGATTTCATCTGAACGAATATGCCCAGAAGCTAAACCAAACCCAAGCACGACGCCTGCACACCAATCCGCCAAAGCTTGCACACGTTCTTGTAAAAGATGTTCATCATCTGGCAACAACGGCAAATAATCCAACTCATCTTCAGACAGGGCATGTGCGACATCTTCTGATTCATCGGTTAAAAGTGAGAGTGCGGCTGGCTCTAATTCTGGCACATTTAAAGTTTCTAAAATCTGCTGCCATTCGGTTTCGGTTGGTGCATTTGTCACACAAACTATACCTGTCAGCAAGCCATGTAACTCACTTGGGCTTGAAATTTCTTCAATGTTAGAAAAATTGCGGAACCATTCCGACCAACCTGAAATATCGTCTTGCATTCGTTTATCCAATCTCTATACTTCGTATATATTACCTTTGTTTGCAATACTGTGCGACCACGATATGTTAGAAGAATTACAGCGTCTACAAGCGTATATTGGTGTTTTAAAAACACGAATTAATCATTATGAAAGTGAAAATGCCGCCCTCAGCACAGCCAAGCAAACTGCTGAGGAACAGCATAATGCTCAAATTGTTCAAAGAAACGGCATCATTACTGCCAAGCAAGATGAAATTGAGAATTTGACTGAGCAATTAAGCAGCACGCAAGCGCAATTACAGCAGTTAAATCAAGATGCGACAGCATTGGCAGATCGTTACAGTCGTTTGGAAAAAAGCTGTACTGATTTGAAAAACCGCTTTCAGGAAATTTTGGCTGAACGCAATGAATTACGCATTTTAAAAGAAAAAATGCTGAATGATCAGCGTTTAAATCAGCACGAAATTCAGACACTCAAACAAGAACGTGAAAGATTGTTACAAAAAAATGAGCATGCAAAAGCCAAAGTGGAAGCCATTATTCAGCGTCTTGCAATTTTAGGTACAGCTCAAGATCATCATGCGCAAGAAATTCAACAACTTGCCCACCCTGCCGAAGTGAGCGAGGAAGGTTAATATGTCAGTTCAAATTCCAATTGATTTACGTGTTTTAGGACATAGTTTCCGTTTAGCCACAACTGAAGAAAAAAGAGAAGATTTAGAGCGTGCGGCACAATTATTGAATGAACGCTATGATGAGTTTCGTCGTAAAGCGCCCAATATGGAACCGAGCAAACTGATTATTGTGGTGGCTTTAGAGTTGATGCAAGAGGTTCTTTCTATGAATAAATCTTTGCAGCATTATGAGCATTGTGAGCGTTTACTCAGCACCATTTTGCAAGAAGTTGAAGCCCTTACTTAAGTGGTGTTTTTTTGACTTAAGTTTGCATAAAGGCTATGCAAACAAGCTCTATCTTTATACTTAATTCGTGAACATGAGTTGCCAAGCAACTGAGATGGGTTATACTAATTCTAACTCTGAGGTGTTCGCCAGCGAGTCTATATCCCTGCCGATACTTTAATCTTAGGATTGTGTTCTGCATATTTAGAGCGTATGCCCATCTCGTATGGGAAACCCAGCAAGTATGCGTCGCGTCCGCCTTGAACTTTTTCGGGTTCAGGGTAACGACATGCAGCGGCATCTTCGGAGCTATTTATTTTTAAATATCTAAAAATAAAATGTCTAAAAAATATAAAATCGTTTAGAAAAATGTATCAGCAGAAACCTTAAACCGCTCAGACAGCGCTTTAATATGACGAATATTCAACTGGCGTTTGCCGCTTAAAATCTCCGAAATCACAGATTGAGTTGCAACCTCTGCCAAGTCAGATTGACCTAATCCATGTTGCGCCATCAAAAAAGCTAAAGCAGCACGACCATCTCCATGAGGAATAGGCAGGTGTTCATTTTCATAAACAGAAACCAAGTCACCGAGTTGATGAATCAGCCCCATTAAAGGATGCGTTTCATCATCACCAACAATATCTAAAAGCTCATCTAAAGCCTCGACAAGTGCATGAAAATCTTTTTCATTTTCTGGTTTACTCAGCAAAGGAGCAACGTAGTGCCAGTGATCTACAGCCTGTTTAATCATTGCGTTCATACTAATCCTCCTTCCAATGACCTTTGTCATATTCTTTATGGGATAACACATGACGAATATACACACGCTTTGCCTGATACATCACAACAGCAATAAGTCGAATCTTATTCCCACCAATATCGAATACATGAAACTTTCCAACTTTATCAACTGCTGGAAATAACTGCTTCATTTCGGCAAAGTCTTTCGGATCATTTGCCTTAATAATTCGATACCAACCATCGAGTGCTGTTTCAGCCTGTGGCCACTTGTGCATTGCCTCTATAATTCTAGCGTGGGTGATCACATGCATAATATTTTATCGCATTTTGCTATAAATCAAGTATAAACTGATTATCGCATATTGCAATATTTTATAGCGAATTAAACAAACTCAGTTTCACCAACTTGATGATAGTGACGATTAAAATAAACCAACGCCTGATCTTGTTGATTTTTTTGAATAGCAACAATTGGGCAAATAAAAATAGTATGCGTCCCCACTTCTTGAATTTGTGAAATTTCACAATCAAAACTGACCAATGCATTTTTTAATATAGGAGCACCTGTTTCCAAAGCTGCCCATTCAGCCTGCTTAAAACGCTCATCGGAACTCAATTTTGATGAGGCAAATGCATTAGAAAGATGTTCTTGTTCTGCATTTAGCACATTCACACACAGCACTTTATTCTCTAAAAAACTGAGATGAGAACGCGATGATTTGTTCATACACACCAATAATGTTGGCGGTGTATCTGTCACGCTACATACCGCAGATGCAGTAAAACCATGACGTCCTGCATCTCCCATTGTCGTCACTACATTGACTGCACTTGATAAGAAAGACATTGCATTTTTGAAGTCTGTTGCTTTAACCATCACCGTATTCCAACACTCAACTTTTTTAGAAAGTTCAAAGGATGCTTTTTGCCTGAAAAAGCATCCCTGATTCACTTAACTTAAATTCACTTGGCTTGAATTCACTTCGCCTGATCGAACGCTTAACTAGATAATTCTTGGCGAATAATCTTCGTACCAGCAGCCAAAGCCTGTAACTTGCCTCGTGCAACCTGACGACTCAATGGTGCCATTCCACAGTTAGTCGATGGGTACAACTTGTTAGCATCGACAAATTGCAATGCTTTGCGCAATGTATCTGCAACTTCATCGGCTGTTTCAATCGTATTCGTTGCGACATCAATCGCACCCACCATCACCTTTTTACCACGGATAAGTTCAAGCAAATCCATCGGAACACGTGAGTTGTGACATTCCAGTGAGATAATATCCAAATTAGACTGCTGTAGTTTTGGGAAAACTGCTTCGTATTGACGCCATTCTGAGCCGAGTGTTTTTTTCCAATCGGTATTGGCTTTAATGCCATAGCCATAGCAAATATGCACGGCTGTTTCACATTTCAAACCTTCTAACGCGCGCTCTAATGTTGCCACGCCCCAGTCATTCACCTCATCAAAAAACACATTAAACGCAGGTTCATCAAACTGGATGATATCCACGCCTGCTGCTTCAAGTTCACGCGCTTCCTGATTCAGGATTTTGGCAAATTCCCACGCCAGTTTTTCACGGCTCTTGTAGTGCGCATCGTATAAAGTATCAATCATGGTCATAGGACCAGGCAGCGCCCATTTGATGGGTTGATCTGTCAGTGAACGCAGGAATTTGGCATCTTCAACAAAGACTGGTTTTTGCCTAGAAACTGCACCCACCACAGAAGGGACACTGGCATCATAACGATCACGAATTTTGACTGTTTCACGTTTTTCAAAATCGACACCTTCAAGGTGTTCAATAAAGGTGGTGACAAAATGCTGACGGGTTTGCTCCCCATCACTCACAATATCAATCTCTGCTTGCTGTTGTTCATGCAGTGATAGACGTAGCGCATCTTGTTTTGCGTCCAGTAATTCTTGCCCTGTTAATTTCCAAGCTGACCAAAGCTTTTCAGGTTCTGCGAGCCACGAAGGTTTAGGTAAACTGCCAGCCGTTGAGGTCGGTAATAAAATAGCCATTTTGAATCTTCTATCTGTATTTTAAGTTAAGCAACACGTTCTTGATTGGCAGCATGTAGCGGCACGAACTTGGCAGCCCATTGTTCAAGAATATCTTGATAAGGCTTGATAAAGTTTTCTTCAGTCCATTTGCCCTGCTTGACTGCCAACTGACCTCGCTCAACACGGTCATATACAACTTGGGTTAATGAATAATCCTGATAATTCAAACTTGGCTGATAGACCTCGCCTGCAGGTGAGTTGGTGTTATAAATTTCAGGACGATAAATTTTCTGGAAACTTTCCATAGTACTGATGGCACTGATCAACTCAAAATCTGTGTAATCATGCAGTAAATCGCCAGAAAAATAGAACGCAAGCGGTGCATTGCTATTTTCAGGTTTGAAGTAACGCACGGTTAAACCCATTTTTTCAAAATAGTCATCGGTTCTTGAATATTCATCATTTTTATATTCTGTACCTAAGACAGGATGCACATTGGTCGTACGATAATAAGTTTTTGTGGTTGATACGCTCAGGCAAATCACAGGTTGTTTTTGAAACTCAGCTTGGAACACTGCTGAACTGACCAAATGCTGATAAAGCTTGCCATGTAAATCACCAAAACTTTCAGGCTTTTCATTTACTTTGCAGCCTAATGCTGGCAAGACCACACTAAAATCATAATCACGAACATACGATGAAAAACTGTTGCCAATCATGCCTTCAATACGTTCATTTGTTTGATGATCTGTGATCGTACTTTTTAGCATTTCAATGAATGGAAAAGTTTTGCCATTTCCTTCAATATCAATTTCTGCAGAAATAATGTCGATTTCAAGCGAATAACGATCACCTTTTGGGTTATCGCAAGATGCCAGCGAGTTAAAACGATTATTGATCATCGCTAAAGTTCTGCGTAAATTTTCCTGACGGCTTTCACCACGCGCCAAATTTGCAAAATTGGTGGTTAAACGCGTGTTGTTAGCAGGTTCATAGTTTTCGTCAAAACGAATACGTTTAATTGAACAGGTGAATGGCTTTGTCATGATGATCTACTACCCAAATTTAAAAAGTTAAAATTTCTGAATGAGGGTATTTATACTGGAACGACAAAGTGAATAAAAATGATTTAACCTCAGTCCAAAGTGAATTTTATTCACCTTAATTTAAAATATGCAGCAAAACATCTAAAAATGATGGTTTTTCTGTTATCCCTTAAATTTAAAAATTAAAATAAATATTTCAATAACAACAAGTTAAAACCAAAAAATATTTTTATTCCGATAAATATTGAAGAGTATATTTTAGAGGACAGCACATAGTTCATTCAGCAGATTTCAGCCCTGAATGAATGAAACTCAGCTTGAAGTTAGAAAATCTCAGCTTCTGATTGGCTTGGTTTAGCATCTTCGTGATCAAAATGTATTCAGTTGGTCACATCAAAAAACAACGAGAAAAAATCGGCAGGCAAAAAAATAGGTCAATTCGTCAGTTGACCAATTGACCTTACGATAAGCTCACACATTGGAGCTTCTTAGATGATGCAGTTTTATTGAACTTGTGCAGGAAAATCATCTTCTGCCAATGCAGCCGTAATTTGATCTACAGTTGCAGTGCTTTCCACGGTCACAATTTTAGTCGCTAAATCGACTTCAACTTTTGCAGCAGGATCAACATCTTGAATGGTTGCCGTGACACCACGTGCACAACCGCCACAAGTCATATTTTCAATCAATAGTTTCATTGCGAACTCCACACTTCTGCCTTTGTTGAACTGTAGTTTAAAGCTTACCATGCTGGCAAGGTCAAGCCTATTTTGGGCTAAAATTTACTTGACCTTACCATCGTGTCAATCTATATGCTAAACACATCCTCCAAATTATAGAGACGACCATGGACGCAAAACACCCAAATGCCTCTCCCTATCAGGAAACTTTGTCTATAGAAGGCATGACCTGTGCCTCATGTGTCGGGCGTGTCGAAAAAGCCTTAAAAAAAGTCGATGGTGTAGAAAAAGCTGAAGTGAATCTTGCAACAGAAAAAGCACTGATTCACGCATCGCAACCTTTAGACCGTGCACTGCTCATTAAGGCAGTGCAACGTGCAGGTTTTGATGTAGCTGCCATTCAACCAATAGAACTGTCTATTGATGGCATGACCTGTGCCTCGTGTGTAGCACGTGTCGAAAAAGCCTTAAAGAAAGTGTCTGGTGTAGAACAAGCCAATGTCAATTTGGCGACTGAACGCGCATGGATTCAACCGAATGCCACAGTTTCTAGCCAAGACCTGATTCGAGCGATTCAAAAAGCAGGTTATGACGCCAAACTGCTGCAACACGACTCTAACGAACAACACGATAAAAAGAATCTGGAACAGCAACAACTGAAACGTGATTTAGTAATTTCACTGATTTTAGCCTTGCCTGTATTTATTCTGGAAATGGGCTCACACATGATTCCCGCCTTTCACATGTGGGTGATGCACAATATTGGGCAACAACAAAGTTGGTTGATTCAATTTGCTTTAACCACATTGGTGCTGCTGTTACCAGGACGTCGTTTTTATCAAAAAGGGATTCCAGCGCTGTTACATTTTGCGCCTGATATGAACTCTTTGGTGGCGGTAGGAACTTTGGCTGCATACAGTTTTTCATTGGTGGCAACGTTTATGCCGCAGCTTTTACCCGAAGGCACAGTGCATGTTTATTATGAAGCTGCGGCAGTGATTGTCAGTTTGATTTTGCTGGGTCGTTATTTTGAAGCCAAAGCCAAAGGTCGCACCTCGCAAGCCATTCAGCATTTAATTGGCATGCAAGCCAAAACTGCACATATTCATCGGGATGGTCAAATCATTGAAGTACCTGTGGCAGAAGTCAGTTCCAATACCATTGTCGAAATCCGCCCGGGTGAACGTATTCCTGTAGATGGTGAAGTAGTCGAAGGTCATAGTTATATAGATGAATCGATGATTACAGGTGAACCTGTTCCTGTGGCAAAACAAGTGGGCAATCAAGTTGTAGGCGGTACCATCAACCAAAATGGCACACTAAATATTCGTGCTACTGCCATTGGTGAAGCTTCGGTGTTGGCGCAAATTATTCGTATGGTCGAACAAGCGCAAGGCTCTAAATTACCTATTCAAGCCTTGGTGGATAAAGTGACCATGTGGTTTGTACCTGCCGTGATGTTATTGGCTGCACTTACTTTTATTGTGTGGTTTATTTTTGGCCCAGAACCTACCCTAACCTTTGGTTTAGTCAATGCAGTCGCTGTTCTAATTATTGCCTGCCCATGTGCGATGGGTTTAGCCACACCGACTTCAATTATGGTGGGAACAGGTCGTGGCGCAGAAATGGGCGTGCTGTTTCGTAAAGGCGAAGCTTTGCAGCTTTTGCAAGATGTTAAAGTGGTCGCGGTGGATAAAACAGGAACGCTCACCGAAGGCAAACCAACATTAACCGATTTTCATGTGCAATCAGGTTTTGATGCAGATCAGGTCTTTGCACTTTTGGCATCGGTAGAAGCGAAGTCTGAGCATCCTATTGCATTGGCGATTGTGCAAGCCGCAACAAAAAAGCAAGTCAATTTACTGCCTGTGACCGAGTTTGACAGCATCACAGGTTCAGGTATTGAAGCAGGGGTGGATGGTCAGCGTATTCAGATTGGTGCAGACCGCTATATGCAGCAAATTGGGCTAGATGTTAGCGCTTTTAACGCAGAAGCTGCACGTTTAGGACAAGAAGGCAAAACACCCATTTATATGGCGATTGATCAACAACTGGCAGCCATTGTTGCCGTTGCAGACCCAATTAAAGACACGACTTTTGCTGCTATTGCGGCGTTGCATCAACTGGGTTTAAAAGTGGCGATGATTACGGGAGATAACCGACATACGGCTCAGGCAATTGCTGCACGTTTACAGATTGATCATGTGGTGGCCGAGGTTTTACCTGAAGGCAAGGTCGATGTTGTACGTGAATTACAACAGCAATTTGGACGTGTGGCTTTTGTGGGTGATGGTATTAATGATGCCCCTGCTTTGGCACAAGCCGATGTTGGAATTGCGATTGGTACAGGTACAGATGTTGCGATTGAAGCAGCCGAAGTTGTATTGATGTCGGGCAATTTACAAGGTGTGCCCAATGCAATTGCTTTGAGTAAAGCCACTATCCGCAATATTCGTCAAAATCT
This sequence comes from Acinetobacter sp. YH12211, assembly GCF_013418015.1. Classification (NCBI taxonomy): domain Bacteria; kingdom Pseudomonadati; phylum Pseudomonadota; class Gammaproteobacteria; order Moraxellales; family Moraxellaceae; genus Acinetobacter; species Acinetobacter sp. YH12211. Next base: position 43,875 of record NZ_VPCW01000013.1, on the reverse strand, counting down.
GTTTTGGGCATTTATTTATAATATTGCCTTGATTCCAATTGCTGCAGGCGTGCTATACCCGTTTGCAGGTATTTTGCTCTCGCCTATTTTTGCTGCAGGCGCGATGGCATTATCTTCAGTGTTTGTATTGGGTAATGCGCTCCGCTTAAAATATTTCCAAGCAGCACAGGTTTAAATGCAACACACAAAGGGTTTAGAAGATTGTTCTACGCCCTTTTTATGAGAGAAGTCACATGAATATTGGTCAAGCCTCTAAGCTATCGGGTATTTCCAGCAAAATGATTCGTTATTATGAGCAAATTGGTTTGCTGGATAGCGCCAAACGCTCTGCTTCGGGTTATCGGATTTATTCTGAGCAAGATTTAAAAACTTTGTCTTTTATTAAGCATGCACGGGATTTGGGTTTCTCTTCTGAGCAAATGAAAGAATTGCTAGGTTTATGGAAAAATGCTGACCGACAAAGTGCAGAAGTAAAGCAGCTCACACTTAAACATATTGAAACCTTAAAACAGAAGATTGCGCAATTACAGGAAATGGCGAACTGGCTACAAAGCTCTGCAGATCATTGCTCTGGGGATGAGCAGGCAGATTGTGTGATTTTGAAGGATATTGAGTTGGGGAAGTGATTTGGAATTAAGCCTCCCCCATTCAAACAAGACCTGACAGTTATCCACTTGTTAGAAACCATTGTTGTATCTGTCAGCTTAAATTTGACTTAGGAAATCTACATCCCTATCTTTTTTAATACATAGCATAAAAAAAATCACACTTTGGGGAAGTGTGGGGGGAAACTTTGAATATCTGTTACTTTATGGGAGCGTATTATATATAAAAACAATTTGAATTAGTGAGCATTCTATATAATTTACGAGATAAATTTAACACTTTTTAAGAATCTCTCCAATAAACTGCACAACAATCAAGTTTTAGCACTATTCATTACGCATATTTTAGCGCGGTAATTCATACCCTTTTTCATTAATTAAACGAACCGCAGCATCACAGACTTCTGCATCATAAATTGTACCGTGTCCACGTATGACTTCTGCAAGTGCGACATCTACCCCTAATGCGAGGAGAAATAAATGACTTTAAGTCAAATACGTCTGGCGATACTAAGTCACGAGATAATTTAGGCATACTTTACCCTGCACCCAACCGATGAATGGTTTTTAGACTGACTTCGCTCACTACAGGTACGACAATATTCTGAAAAGACATCACGATATTTCCTATTTACTTGCAAGCCTGATTGAATCAATCTCTTTTATCATCTTACAAGCTATTGATCATTTTTTAAGGCATTTAAAGGTTGAAATTTAAGGAAATTTTATAAAAAACTCCAAGCTCAAACTCAAAAACCACATTACGACTTCATCTATTTTGTGAAATACCTCTCATTTTTAAACGATAAATTTTTTAGAATGATTTATGCTATATCACACATCAATAAACGAAAATTGAATAACAAGAGAGTTTGATCTATGCCACATTCTTACCACCTCGAAAAACACTATATTGAACGGTCTGGATGGTTACGTGCTGCAGTATTGGGTGCGAACGATGGGATCATTTCTGTGACCAGTTTGGTCGTGGGGATGGCAGCCAGTGGTGCATCTTCTCAAACATTGTTAATTACCTGTATTGCAGGCTTAATTTCGGGCGCTGCTTCTATGGCAGCAGGTGAATATATTTCGGTGAAATCTCAACAAGACATTGAACAAAATGACCTTGCGATGGAAGCACGCGAATTAAAACTCAATCCAGAGCATGAGCTAAAAGAACTCACCAATATTTATATGATTCGCGGTTTAGATGCCGAATTGGCAGAACAAGTCGCCATACAACTGACTGCACACAATGCTTTAGATGCCCATGCCCGTGACGAAATTGGTATTTTAGAACACACCTCAGCGCAGCCATTTATGGCAGCTTTTTCGTCGGCATTGGCATTTACTGTAGGTTCATTATTCCCGTTGGTGTCTATTTTACTCTTACCTGAACATCTGTTAGACAAAGGCGTAATGTTGGTTGGTGTAATTAGTCTAGGGGTTATGGGTGCGCTTGCCAGCTATGTCGGTGGTGCAAGTATGTGGAAAGGCGCATTGCGTGTCATGATCTGGGGTATTGTCGCCATGGTATTCAGTGCGTGGATTGGTTCAATGTTCCATGTCGCTGTGGCTTAAAAAATCTAGGAAATTCAGTGTAAATCTCTGCCCTATCTTTGGATAAAAATATATTCAGAGATAGGGGGAAACTTCAGAAATAGCGTGAATGAGCAGCTTGCCCATACAAAGTTTACATCTCTAAAATTTCTTCTATCTTCAAAATTATTCCAATAAACCCCACAACATATTTAGCCCACAATTTTAAGTCCGTTTTAAGTTTCAAATTTTAAGCTAAAGCATCTTAAGGTCTTTTGAATCATTGACGATGTCTAAGCAGCCCGAATCACCACTTGCTCCATCTATCTTTGCCCGACTACGCTTTTGGCAAAAACCGATTTCTTTATTCTATTTCAATCTACTGCTTGCCCTATGGTTAGGCTTGGTATTGAACTATGGATTTTATGAGAAAATTCAACAATTCACACCTTATCAGGGCATTAAAGCCATAGGCTTATTGATTGCAACTGTGATCGTCATCGTATCGGCGTATCATCTGTTGCTGCAATGGCTGAACTGGCGTTGGAATGCCAAAATATTAGCAAGTATTTTGATTGTAGTTGGTGGATTCAGCGCTTATTTTGTTAATAGTTTGGGCGTAGTGATTACCGCAGACCAAATTCAAAATATGCTGCAAACCGATGTGCGTGAAGTACGTGATCTCTGGTCTGTACGCTTGGTGGTTTGGAGTATGCTGTTTGTGCTGCTGCCATTGGTCTTGGTGTGGTCTGTTAAAATTCAGCCGACTCATTTTGCTCGACAATTACTGCAAAAGACCTTGGGTAGTGTAGTTTCTATTGTGCTGATTTCGGGTTTATTGTTCTGTTTTTATGTCGATTATGCTGCAATCTTCCGTGAACATCGTGATTTAAAAGGCATGCTTTCGCCACAAAATGCGATTGCATCTGTTCTGTCCTATTATAAAAAGAAAGCACCCAAACAGAATTTGCCGCTGCTACGCTATGGTGAAGATGCGCATTTAATTCAACGTGCGAAAGCAGGCGCATCACCCAAAATATGCTATTGGTGGTCGGTGAAACTGCACGTGCTGAAAGCTTCTCGCTGAATGGCTACGCAAAAAATACCAATCCAGAACTGTCTAAACTGCCTGTGATTAATTTCACTCAAGTCAGCTCTTGTGGTACAGCCACGGCTGTTTCTGTGCCGTGCATGTTCTCGGGGATGCCACGCCAAAATTATGATGAACAACTGGCAAGTCACCGTGAAGGATTACTGGATATTGCTCAGCGTGCAGGTTATCAAGTCACTTGGATTGATAACAATTCAGGCTGTAAAGGTGCCTGTGATCGGGTGCAGCAATATCAAATTCCTGCAGAACTAAAACAAAAATGGTGTGATGCCAGCGGTGAATGTTTAGACGAAATTTTAGTAGACAGTTTACAGGCTTATCTTGCTCAACTTGACCCGAAAGACACGCGCTCACATTTAGTTGTATTGCACCAAATGGGCAGTCATGGACCTGCTTATTTCAAACACTCAACCGCAGCTTATCAACCCTTCCAACCGACGTGTAACAGCAATGCGATTCAGGGGTGCAGTGCCGATGCCTTACGCAATACCTATGACAACTCGATTGTCTATACCGACCATGTTTTAAGTCAGTTGATTCAAACTTTAGCGCAACAAAAGCACTATCAAACCGGTTTTTGGTATTTGTCTGACCATGGTGAATCGACAGGTGAACATGGTTTATATTTGCACGGTGCACCATATTCTATGGGGCCTACTCAACAGACCCATGTACCTATGCTGATGTGGTTTTCAGAAACCTGGCAACAACAAAATTCTGCGCAAGTGAATTGCTTAAAAGCACAACGTCAAGCAACATTGAGTCAGGATAATCTTTTCCCAAGTTTATTGGGCTTGCTGGATGTAAACAGCAAAGTAATTGACCCGAAAAATGATATGCTGAATCAATGTCATACTCCATACATCGCCCAACCGCAGCACGAGTCATCACATGCCTAAAATATTAATCATCGAAGATGATTTTATGATTGCCGAATCGACCCAGACCTTGCTCAAGCTACAGCAATTTGATGTTACTTGGGTGAATAACGGGATGGATGGCTTAAAGCAATTACATCAACATGATATCCAGCTGGTGTTGCTGGACTTAGGCTTACCCATGATGGACGGCATGCAGGTATTAAAAAATATTCGCCAGTTACATCCACAATTGCCCGTGCTGATTATTTCTGCGCGTGATCAATTGCAACAACGGGTGGATGGTTTGAATCAGGGCGCAGATGATTATCTAATTAAGCCCTATGAGTTTGATGAATTACTGGCGCGAATTTATGCCCTACTCAGACGCAGCGGTACACAAAATCCAGTGAATAATACTGCGCATATTTTAAGTTATGGCGATTTAGTCTTAGATACCGAACAACATTTGGCAAAATTCAAAGGTGAATATATTGAACTGTCGAATCGTGAATGGGCAATTTTAATGGCTTTGCTCAGCCACCCTAATAAAATTTTCTCTAAAAGTAATTTAGAAGATAAATTATATGATTTTGACAGTGAAGTCAGCAGCAACACCATTGAAGTCTATATTCACCATTTTCGCGCCAAACTTGGCAAGGACTTTATTCGTACCATTCGTGGTTTGGGCTACCGTTTAGGGCAAATTTAATGCAATCCTACTCTTTGCAAAAACGTCTGATTGTTTATGTTTCTATCTTTAGTGTCATGTTGGGCTGCGTTTTGGTATTTGCAGCCTATCGAATTGCCCTAGAAGAAATCAATGAAATTTTAGATGCTCAAATGCAAAGTTTGGCAGAACGCATTGCAGCGAACCACCCAGAACCTACGCGAAGCCAAATCAATTTAAATCAAAAATATAGTGAAGAAGACTTATTTGTCGATATTTGGGCGTATGCTGATGCAACGCCACAATTACACCCTCAAGATGTATTACTACTACAGCCTGTAGAAAAACCGGGTTTTTATAGTCATCAAACTCAATCTGAATTGTGGCGTACTTATATTTTGCCGCAGGAAAATCTGCAAATTCAAATTAGCCAGCAAAACTCTGTGCGCCAATATTTAGCTTTAGAGTTAGCAGCAAATATGTTTATTCCCTATGCACTATTTTTACCCTTTGCATTATTGGCTTTAAGTTGGCTAATTCGCCATAATTTTCGACCTCTAAATGACTTTAAAAGTGAATTGGCACGTCGTAAAGCGCAGGATCTCAATCCAATTAGAATGCTGGATTATCCAGTTGAGCTTGCACCCACGATTCAGGAAATGAATCAGTTATTTACGCGAATTTCTGCCGCACAGCAGGAACAGCGCCAGTTCGTTGCCGATGCTGCACATGAATTACGTACCCCACTCACTGCACTCAATTTACAAGTACAAATTTTATTGCAGCAATTTCCACATAGTGATGCCCTCAATAATTTAAGCCAAGGGGTTTTGCGTTTACAGCATTTAGTCAATCAGTTATTAAGCTTAGCCAAGCAAGATGCCTCAGATAGTCTAATTGAAAACGATCAAACCCTATCTTTAAATCAAATGACCATTGCCTGTGTGGAACAACTTATTCAATTGGCATTGCAAAAAGATATTGATTTAGGTGTCGAACAACGCCAAGAGTTGAATATTCATGGGCAAAGTTCTGCTTTGCATTCCATTATTTATAATTTAATTGATAATGCGATTAAATATACGCCCAAACAAGGCGTGATCAATGTGACTATTTTTCAGCAAGAACAACATGCAATTTTGCAAATTGAAGACAGTGGTGCAGGCATTGACCCCGCACTATTCAATCAAATTCGACAGCGTTTTTACCGTATTCACAACCATGCAGAAATTGGCAGCGGTTTAGGTTTATCTATTGTAGATAAAGCCACCCAACGCTTAGGTGCAAGTTTAGAGTTTTCTAAAAGTGCCAGTTTAGGTGGTTTATGTGTGCAGGTTAAATTTCCGATGCGTTAAGATCGGGTTTTAATTTAGATTTTGATTGTGGCAATTTATGCGCCAAGAATGCATAGGCAACCACATTTAAACACCAAGTAATCCAGCCTGTCCAAAGATTATGACTAAAAAAATGTGCCCCGCGCATCATTTGCGCCCAGCCCATCCCCATGCCTAAAATACATGCTGCAATTAAGAAAAAATAAGCACGTTTAGGTTGAGCAACCCGATAAACAAAATACCCTACCAATAAAGCAAAACCACTTGAGGCATGCCCACCAGGAAAACAATGCCCTGCCGTTGCACTTAAATCCTACCAAACGCCATGCGCTGTGGCAATGCTCATATCCCACGGGCAAGCATGTGCCGACTGCGATTTAAGTATTGCAATCACACTGGTTGAAATCACCGCCATCCAAAAGAAATAGCCAAACTTCCAACGACGAGCACGTAATTTTTGAAATCTGAAAGACAGCAACCAAGCCAGCAAATAGCTCAGATATACTGCAATCAGGATATATTTGACATAACGATGATTTAATTCAGCCAATGCCCAATTTTGTCGCAGTGGAAATTCTGCATGAGCATCCACAAAGGGTTGAATTAGGTGTAAATCTTGCGTGCCTGCAACGCTAAAAAAATTGAGCAATATCAGCAAACTCAGAAGGAGTAAAATTGCTTGAAGAAGTAAAAATTTTGAATGCTGATGCCGCATGAGGATTACTCAACTCACTATCTATTTTAAAGTCTGTCTTATGCTTTTTTGAAGGATTAAGCAGGAATCAGGCATGCGCCCCAAGTCAATGTGATAATTGCCAAAGCAACAAATTGCGCTGCACTGCCCATATCTTTGGCATTTTTAGACAAGGGGTGTTGCTCCATCGAAACACGATCGACCACGGCTTCAATAGCAGAGTTAATCAGTTCGACAATGATGGCAAGTAAACACACCACAATCATGAGCACTTGTTCAACACGACTGACAGGCATGAAAAAACTGAGCGGGATCAGCAGTAAATTAATCAGAATGATTTGCCGAAATGCCGCTTCATTTTGAAAGGCGGCTTTAAAGCCTGCCAAAGAATAGCCTGTGGCATTCAAAATCTGTTGTAAACCAGAAGTGCCTTTGTAAGGAGAGCGTGGAAGCATAGTGAATCTGATTTGAAATAAATCGGATATTAAGTGGTTTAGCTTAAAATTGGCTTAACTATAACCTTTTGAGACTATTAAATTAAATCGGTGTAATATGTAACATTATGAGTGCCCTATTGAATAATAAGACTCCATCTAAAGTAAGCTGTAAATACCATCAATTTCTTATTGTTGAATCTAAGGTTGTATCAATTGCTCGGCTTCAACTTGCTTAATATCAAAATCAGGACTTTCTTTGGCTTGAATAATTTGCACAGGAATAAAGCGCACTTGAACCACACTTGGTTTTCCACGTGGGTCTTGTGCTAATTTTTGATTCAATGCAGAAATCTGTTGAGGTTTTGGCGCTATATCTCCACGCAAGACTACGCGAATTAAAGTCATCTCTTTACGCCGATCAAACTGCACCGTATCAATCAAATTATTATGTTGATTAAATTGACTTTCAATCAAGCTTTCTACCTGATGTTCATACATCTGTTTATTTAACATCATCATAAAGTTAAAGCTTAAATAGATACCCAGCGCAAAAAGTACTAAAAGACTCACGATATTTCTTTTAATAAATTCAATTACTGTGCTATTTACTTCTTCATCTGAACCGCGTCTAAAACCTGCTGCCCATAACACCAGTGAAGAACTAATTTGAATAGCAACAATATTGGTCAGTGCCAACAGCAGAGCATTTGCTGCATGTTTCCATTCCAGATGCGCAATTAATATGCCACTTGCAACCAGCGGCGGTACCAAAGCAGTCGCAACTGCAACGCCAACAACAGCCACAGACAGACGTGGTGAAACGGCTGCAAATGCCCCTGCTGCACCACCCGCAAGTGCAATCATTAAATCCATAATGGTAGGCTGAGTTCTAGACAGAATTTCATGGGTGATAGGTAAGTTAATATTGATAAGACCTAAAATGATGCCAATACTGACAATCATCGACACACCTAAAACTAAGGTTTTAAATGCTGTTTTAAAAAACAACCATCGATTATCAATAAATGCTAAAGCCATACCTGAAATAGGGCCTAGCATCATCGCAACCAGCATTGCACCAATCACCACTGCGGCTGAATTTGACAATAAACCATAGCCCGCAATAATCGCTGCCAAAGCATTCATTATAAAAAAGGTTTTGCTTGGTAAGGCATCCGCTTGAATGTTCAACCGTACTTGTTTATGATCAATTTTTTTAGAATTTTCGCGCTCCGCCTGTTTGTATTTCAGCTTTTCTTTCAAAAGTTCATATTTTTCTTGTTCAGGACTGTCTTCAACCACAATCGTTGGATCTTGATCTTTTTCCATCGCATGCCTCTGTGTTAGCTGAATAGGAATCTATCCAAATTCTCATGTAGCCGTAGACTTTGTGCAATTCCGCCCAGCATGTTTGGCTTCATACAATTTATTATCTGCAAGTTTAAGCACTTCAGAAATATCCTCTGCATCTTTAAACCAAAATGCGATACCAATTGAGATGGTAATTTCACCCATACCATTAATATTGGTTTGTTGCATGGTCGTTCTTAAACGCTCCGCAGCTTTATATGCCACACTTGGGTCGGCAGTCGTCATCAGCACTAAAAACTCTTCGCCCCCAGAACGGCAACAAATATCATGATCCCTAAAATTAGTTTGCATTATTTGGGCGAGCGTTTGCAGTACCATATCACCTTGATCATGCCCATAGTGATCATTAACTTTCTTAAAGAAATCAATATCAATAGACAATGCTGCAAACTCAGTTCGGGTTTTGACCAACTCATTTAAAAATAATTGCATCCCACGACGGTTATATAAACCTGTTAATGGGTCCGTATTGACACGATGCTTTAACTCCGCAATCCGATGACTAAAGGTTTCCAAACTGAGTAATAATGAGGTTCTAAACTTTAATACCTCGAAATACCACGGGTCGACTTCTTTAATTTTATCTTGAATTTCAGCCTGATTCAGCATACTTGCCATACGTGCCAAGCGGTTCAAAGGTGAAGAAATAAAGCTTGAGATATACCAAACCAATAAGAAAATAAATAAGTAAAAAATAAAGATTCCAACCGATACTTTTAAAATCAAGGTATTGGCTTGTGCAAGTAAATCCTCTGTCGGCTGCTGAGAAACCACAATCCAATTTACACTTGGAATATGTGCAAAACCCGCCAAATTATCTATACCTAAACTATTCTTTAAACGAATTGATCCCTTTGTATTCTTATTAATATAATCCAAACCTGTATTATTGATAATTTTTTCACCAATTCGCTTTTTATCTGGATGAAAAATAATACGATTATGTTGATCAATCACATACATATAACTTTTTTTATAATCATACTGAGTATTGAGCATGGTATTAATCAAGTTCTGCTCCTGTAAATAAATCGTACCACTGATTAAGCCTAAATATTGATGTGTTTTATTATAAATAGGTTGTGACATCATGACGATTAAATTATTACTTATAGACCAATAGGGAGATGAAATATAAGTTTTCTTTTTTTCAATAGATCCATCAATACCAATGGTACTATAAGCCTGATTAAAATTAAGTTTTAATGTATTAGGTGCATAAGCTAAAATATGTTTATTCTGCTCTACCAATAAAACACTATTAAAATTATTCGATTGATTTTTTAAGCGTTTTACTTCTTCTTTTCTAACTTGTGTATTATAAAATTTTTTTTCTAATAAACGTGCACTATAATCCAACTCTTGCAGCATATCTGAAAAATGTTGATTGGCACTGGTGGCAATTTTTTCTGCATATTTTTCATTGATCGAAAGTGAATTTTGAATTAATTGTTGTTTAATTACATAATTTAAAATAAAAATACTTACGACAAATAAGCCTGATACACTTAAAATTGTGGAAATTAAAATAAGTTTACGCAGATCCAATCCAAGTCGTAGTAAAAAATGTTTCAACAGTTCCTACCCCAAAAATTCAAAAACTGTGACAATTGCCAACTTTAACACATAATTTTACAACTCAATCACATAATTTTAAAGCAATATAGTTGAATTTTTGATGTTCAATTCAACAAATTGGATAATTCGCTTGTTGCTGACCACAAACTAAATCAGAAATATATCCTCTAAATACAATTTCTACCACACACTTCCTAAGAATGCACCGACTAATAACAAATAAAGACAACTTGAATTTTTTCGTTCTTATTTTTTGCTGAAAACCTTGTCTATTCGATAAATTTTTAGGGTCAATTACTCATAAAATTACAAAAAATAAATATTTATTCCATGCTTTAAATTTATCCTATCCACCTAATAAATAAATTGTTTTCTCTTATGTTTAAGACACTTTTCACTATAAGCAGTTGCTCACTTTTAACAGCATGTATTGTAGTTGACGGAACAGCATCGGGGCAGATTCCCAATATCGTCATTCAACCTCAAATTCCAGCAAGTACACCTGTAGAACGTCCTGCACAACAAACCATTTATATGCCAACACCTATGCCTTATCCTGCACAAACATGGCAACAAAAAGTCAAAATTAAAACCTATGATGGTCGCTGCGTAGATTTTAGTCGCAGTAATCAACGTTCCATTCAGACTTCACATTGTCATGATGGTACCAATCAGCATTTTATTTTCCATCCTGATCAAAGCATTACCGTGCAAGGTAAATGTCTAGATGTAGCAGGAAAACAGAAACATGATGGTGCTGAAGTAATTGCTTATACCTGTAATGGACAAAGTAACCAAAAATGGTATCTCGATGGTCAGCGTATTCGTAGTGCAGATACAGGCAAATGTTTAGATATTTATAATGGAAAAATGAAAATGTATAGCTGCAATCAAAATCGTGGGCAGAAATTTAGTTTTATTGCCTTATAAAAAAGAATCACTAATTCCCTCAGCCTAGCCTGCTCTTTTGAAGATGAGGGAATTAGCGAATGATAATTTAAAAAATTATAAAAGTTTTACTTTAAATACGATTAATTAAGGATGCTGACTAAACAAATCAAAAATCACTTTTCTTAACCACTGATGACTGGTTTGGTGATGACAAGACGTATGCCAATATTGTCGTACAGGATAGGTTGGAAAATTCAAAGGCGCTCTCACTACTTGTAAATTCCCGCGTGCCAATAACACCTCACTTAAATAATAAGGCACTGTCGCAATCATATCGGTTTCTTGCACAATTAAACCGACCCCTAAATAACTTGGGATACTCATTAGAATATTACGTCTTAAACCACGATTGCTTAATTCATTTTCAATATGGTAGTGACCTATACTGGTATCTACATCGACATGCGATTCACGAATATAAGCTTCAACATCTAAACTTTTTTCACAAATACGTGGATGATCTTTACGACTAATCACCACATAATATTGTAAAAATAATTGCTGCTGATAAAAACCCTGCTCTAACTCAGGTAAAAAACCAATCGCAAAATCAATTTCACCATTTGCCATTTGATAACTGGTTTCACGGGTAATAGGACGAATTTTAATCCGCACTGAAGGTGCATATTTTTTTAAAAACTTGGTCAGTTTTGGCAATAAAACCAAATGCGAAACATCGGTCATTGCCAAGGTAAATAATTGATCGGAATGTGTCGGATCAAAATCGACTTTAAAATTATTGACCGTTTCAATTTTATTAATAATTTCACTAATCGGTGAAAAAATCTGTTTCGCCAACTCTGTAGGCAACATTTCATTGCCAACCCTTAAAAATAATGGGTCATTAAAATGCTGACGAATTTTATTTAAACAGTTACTAACCGCAGGCTGACTCATGCCCAATGCATCTGCTGCTGCAGACACATTTTTTAATTTATATACATAGTAAAAAATCTGTAGCAGTTTGCTATCTAACTTAAACATATCCATCTTTCCTTAGAATCAGTTTCACTGCTCAGTTTTCATCCTTATTTAACGCCAAGCTTTTAATTTAGAGCTATGCCCAATGCCCACATTAAAACAATTGGTCGGATCCAATTTTTGATAATGCTGCTTTAAGGCAGGCTTCGCCACATATAAATGCCCAACATTATGCTCTGCAGGATACTCTGCCCCACGTGCATCAAGCAATGACCACATTTGATGTTCCATCGCCAACGGGTCTACGCCTTTTTTAATAATATAGTCCTGATGAAAGACATGACATAAAAAATGACCATAATACAACTTATGTATAATCGCCTGCTCCAACTCTTCGGGCAAGGTTTCAACCCATTGCTGATCATTACGTCTTAACGCAATATCTAAAGCAACAATGTCTTCCACTTCATTTCGATGTGTATCACGATAACGAATTGCAGCACCTGCCACTGCAAAGCGATGCAGAAAAGCCTTGCGGCCTTCATCTTCATTACATAGAAAAAAACTGCCGGAATTGCGCGTGATAAAATAATCCATTAAAAACTGCTGTACTGCCGCAACATCTTGCTGCTCAATGCGCAAAATTAAATGATGTTCATACAAATCACGAAATTGGTTCATGCGTTCTGGTAAATGATTTGGCAGTAGTTTCGTGAACATTTGCAAAACTTTATCCGACAATCCACGCATGCCCCAACGGGTTAGAAAACCATCAACTTTATCTTTCATGGCAAAAGCTGCAGGTACTTTACTGGTGCCAAACTTCTCGATAAACAAGAAGCTGTCTTTGCCGTATTCTGCACCAATGTCATAGGCATCTCGATGAATATACTCGCCAGCAATCGGTACACGCGGCAAATCACGTAATAAAAAACGGCGAATCGCGGTTAAATCATCCTGCTGATTGCTGCCGATATAAAACACCTGACTCGGAATTTTCTCAAATGTATCCAAACGCACTGCAAACACACAGACTTTACCTGCCGAACCCGAAGCTTCAAACAAACGGCTCGGGTCGGCATTAAACCGTGCAGGCGTATCGGCATCGACTTGGGCAACATCATGCACGTAACGCTGATCTGAAGCACAACAATGTTCCGAATATTCAATATCTTCAGGGCGATATTGTTGTTGCTCAAGTTTGGTTAAAATTTCTTCTGGCGAGTTCCCTAAATTCACCCCCAAATGATTGATGAGTTGCAACTCGCCCAGTGCATCGACTTGTGCATATAAGGCCAACTCAGTATAGGCAGGACCACGTCTGACCAATGCACCACCTGAATTATTACATACCCCGCCCAACACTGAAGCGCCAATACAAGATGAACCAATGACTGAGTGTGGCTCACGCTGATGCGGCGCCAATTGCTGTTCCAAAGCATCCAATGTTGCACCAGGCAAGCAAATCACTTGCTTGGCATCGTTGATGAGCTGAATACCTTTTAAACGTTGGGTGTTGATCAAAATTACAGGACGATCATAGTCATCACCAAAAGGGGTAGAACCACCCGTGAGTCCAGTATTGGCGGCTTGCATAATAATAATGCAATCTGCTGCCACAGCCACTTGTAACACTTGCCACTGCTGCAATAAAGAACCTGGCGTGACCACCGCAAAAACCTGTCCTTCGCCAAAACGTCGCCCTTGACGATATAAACGAGTATCTGATTCATGGGTCAATACATGCGCTTTTCCCACAATATCGACCAAGTTTTTGAGGGTTGCTGCAGCATCAAATTGTGTTGCAGAAGAAATTGTCTGTGGCATAGTGTACAAGTCCTGAAACAAGGTGAAAAATACAATTAAGCGATTCAGCCAAATGCATCGGTTGATGGATTGATCGCTCCTGTTGGCAATTTAGCCTTTCAGTTCACGCTCAAGTTGTACCAAGCAATCTGAGTTAATCGCTTGAATGTTTTTAGCACCCGTTAAGGTCATTGCGACTCGCATTTCTTTATCAATCAATTCGAGTAAATTACTCACACCCGCCCCACCTGCTGCACCTAGTGCATAAATAAAGGCACGTCCGAGCATACAAGTATCCGCACCCATCGCCAACATGCGCACCACATCTAGGCCATTACGAATACCTGAATCCACTAGAATTTTTAGATCTCCTTTTACTGCATCGGCTATTGGCGGTAAAGCACGTGCAGTCGAGAGAACACCATCTAACTGACGACCACCGTGATTGGACACCACAATTCCATCAGCCCCAAAACGAACAGCATCCTTAGCATCTTCTGGGTCTAAAATGCCTTTAATGACCATTGGGCCATCCCAGAATTCACGAATCCACTCCAAGTCTTTCCATGAAATAGATGGGTCAAAGTTATTGCCTAACCAGCCAATATAATCTTCAAGTCCTGTTGGTTTGCCTAAGTATTTAGAGATATTGCCCAAGTCATGCGGACGACCTAGTAAGCCAACATCCCATGCCCAGTTTGGATGCATCACTGCCTGCATATAGCGGCGCATAGCAGCATTTGGACCACTCATGCCCGAATGTGCATCACGATAACGTGCGCCAGGCACAGGCATATCTACCGTAAAGACTAAGGTTGAACAGCCTGCTGCTTTGGCACGTTCCAAGGCATTGCGCATAAAACCACGGTCACGTAATACATATAATTGAAACCACATTGGGCGTGAAATGGCAGGCACCACTTCTTCAATTGGGCACACCGACACGGTAGATAAAGTAAACGGAATACCTTTTTTGTCAGCTGCAACTGCAGCCTGCACTTCACCACGGCGCGCATACATGCCCGTTAAACCCACAGGTGCCAAAGCCACAGGCATTGACAAGGTTTCATTAAATAAGGTGGTTTCTAAACTCAAAGCCGACATGTCATTCAAAACACGTTGGCGCAAGGCAATCTGTGAAAGGTCTTCCACATTTCTTTTCAGCGTTTGTTCCGCGTACGCACCTCCATCAATATAGTGAAATAAAAATGGCGGTAAACGGCGTTTGGCTGCTTCGCGGTAATCATTCGCAGAAGAAATAATCATGGCGCTATCCTGTTTAATCGACTCGCACGCTGACGACGCGCATCTTCCTCGTCTATCATGCGTACTTGTTGAACTACAAATTCAATATGTCCACACACTGCCGAACGGGCAGCTTCTGGATCCTGGCGTTCAATTGCATCCATCACTTGAAAGTGTTGATCGTGCAACTGATCGAAACGGTGGGCTTCGGTATAGACTTTGCGTCTGCCCAAAACTACGTTGTATTGCAACAAATCAAATAAGCCGCGCATCATTTGAATGAGCACCAAATTGTGCGATGCTTCGGCAATTGCCAAATGAAACTTGGCATCGGCAATTGCTGCCTGATCGTCATCACCTAAAATTTGAAAATGGGCGATTTGCTCATAACAGGCACGGATGTTTTTCAAATCCTCAGCAGTTGCCCGCTGTGCGGCATACCATGCCGTACCACCTTCAAGCACCATTCGTGCTTCCTGCACATCAAAACGATAAGCAGGATCTTCATCAATCAGGTTACTTAAAGGCTGCACAATTTGATATTGCGACCAATTGGTAGGCAGTTGTTGCAAAAAAGTACCCGCTCCAACTTTGCTGACCAGCATGCCCTGACTGGTCAATTGCTGAATAGCCTCACGCAAAGAGGAACGGGAAACCCCGAGTTGTTCACATAACTTTCTTTCGGCAGGCAATCGGTCTCCGACTTGCATCTGATTTTTTTCAACCAGTGTGCGCAGGTCTTGAACAACTTTGTCGGAAACTTTCATGCGGCTATCCTCTTGTGCATGTGGTTATGGAATCATCCATGGGAACACATAAGCTTGTAGAGTGATAATAATACCGATCATTACGGTGAACGTGATACTGTGTTTCACGGTAAAGCGGAATAAATCCGATTCTTTACCGACTAAACCAACAGCCGCACAGGCAATTGCAATAGATTGCGGTGAAATCATTTTGCCTGTTACCCCACCACTGGTATTGGCAGCAACCAACAGAACTTCTGGTACACCAATTTGCTGTGCGGTTGTGGCTTGCAAGGCAGCAAACAAGGCGTTGGCTGAAGTATCTGAACCTGTCAAGAACACCCCAATCCAGCCTAAAAATGGCGAGAAGAATGTGAAAGCATTGCCTGTGTGTGACAAAGCCAGTGCCAAAGTCGCAGACATACCTGAATAATTGGCAATAAATGCAAACGCCAACACCATCCCAATAGAATAAATTGGTGTTTTTAGCTCGTTGATGGTTTCAGCAAAAGTTTTAACAGCTTCACGCGGTTTCATTTTTAAATAAATGATGGTGATGATGGCCGCAATCATAATCGCAGTCCCAGTTGCGCTAAGCCAATCGAACTTAAAGATCGCATCATAGTCTTTAACATCAGCGACCACAGGCGGCATCTTTTGCACCAGTTGGTGTAAAAATGGCACTTTGATGGAAATTACCCAGTCGTTCATTGCGCCATCTTTGGCAAATAAATCTTTAAACGGCTTGATGCTCCAAATAGTGACCATCACCGTTAACACTGCAAAAGGTGACCATGCTTTAACAATCTGCCCGATGCTGTATTTTTGCTGTTGTTCTGCAACTAAGTTGGCATCCACTTTGGTGTCTGCATCGCTAAAACGGAAAATGTGTTTTGGCTGCCAGAATTTAAATAAGACCGTTAAACTAATCAAAGAGGCAATTGCGGCTGTAATGTCAGGTAACTCAGGTCCAACAAAGTTAGAGGTCAAGTATTGTGCAATCGCAAAAGCACCACCACCCACCAACACTGCAGGCCAAGTTTCTTTCACACCGCGCCAGCCATCCATAATTGCCATAATCCAGAACAGCACAATAGGCACCATAAATGGCAACTGACGCCCAACCATCTGGCTAATTTCCATGGTTTCTACACCCGAAACCTGACCCGCCACAATAATTGGAATCCCCATTGCGCCAAACGCAACAGGTGCGGTGTTCACAATCAAACATAAACCCGCAGCGTATAAAGGTTTAAAACCCAAACCCACCAACAAAGCAGCAGTAATTGCCACTGGCGCCCCAAAGCCCGCTGCACCTTCTAAAAATGTGCCAAACGCGAAGCCCACTAGTAGCATCTGGAGACGCTGATCTTCTGTAATTGACAGAATAGATGAGCGAATAATGTTAAACTGCCCTGTTTTTACAGAGATTTTATATAAAAATAATGCGCCAATAATAATCCATGCGATTGGCCATAAACCGTAGAAAAAGCCATAGATCAATGAAGCAAAAGCCATTGGTACAGGCATGCCATAGGCAAATAACGACACTAATAACGCCAAAATAACCGTAATTGTTCCCGCAACACTTCCTTTTAAGCGAAATACAGCCAATGCCAGAAAGAAAAAGATAATCGGGATTAATGCAATAAGACTCGAAATCCAAATATTTGCCATTGGATCGTAGATCTGTTGCCAATGTTGAAGCATTGTCATCTCCTTGAAATGCTCACTCAAACGTAAACATAGGTCTAAGCATATAGATAAAATTCTAATTTTGGTCTGACCAATATTAAGATAAAAATCAAAATACTCTTAATATTTGCAACAAATAATAGTTTTATACAAATAAATGTCAATATTGGTTGGATTGTTTATTCATTTGGTCATACCAATTTAAATAAAGATGATCTTTGTTCGCAGCATAAAAAATACGGTGAAGAAAAATTTAAACTTTGTTTTTTCTGTAGTTTTTAAGAGGAAGGAAAAACCAAATTTATTCGGCACAGCCTTATACAACTTTCGTCTAATACAGTAAAATACGTGTGCTTTCTTCTAAGATGAATTGAACGCTTGATCAAAGGAATCATGGATAAATTCAGCTCAAGTGGCCGCTATTCGGCTTAAAAACATGTGGATTAAAAGAATTTTTTAGACAAAAAAATAACGCCATTATTGACTGCAACAATGGCGTCATCGTGTATTTATAACAGCAACTCACACCTTACTGTGGCTTAACCTGTCACCACGTTCAGGCGCTTTAAACGCGAAATATGCAAATCAATTTGCCCTGCAATTTCAGGTAAAATTTGCTTTAAAAACTGGCTATAGTTCATTGCATCTTCTGCTCTTAATACGCCTGCTTGTACCAATTGTTCCTGCTGTAGCAACATACTTTGTACACGGTTTAAATCAGGCTTTTGCCCTTGGCTTAAACCTGTACTAATTTGCTTAAAGCCTAAATACAACTGATCACGTTGCTGGATTAATTGCTGCATTTCAACTGCAGATACCGCAGCACGCTCTAGCATAGCGTTTGTTTCCAGTACATTTTCAGATTCATCTGAATATAGACTTTGCGTTGTTTCTATCTCTGTGGAAGCCGTGTTCGGTTTCACCCACACTGTTTCCGAAACAGTCTTATTCGGTGGTTGAAATACATACACCACGGTAAACAACACCGCGACCGCCAAAACAAAAAAGCCAATACCGAGCCATCGAGTCCCATTCATGTGCATGCTCCATAAGCAAACCATCCTAAAATGCGCTCAATTCAAATATCGTCTTGAGCGCCTTAGCATGCTTTGCCTGTTATGATCGGCTTAAAAATTACGGCGTCGACCAATCGCTTGGTGCATAACCCAAACGCACTCGCTGTGGGTGATTCCCCACTGGCACACTGCGGACTTTTTCTCCCGTAGCAAAGTCAATCACCGTTACCACATCGGTTTCACTTTCTGAAATCACACAGCTTTTTCCATCTGGGCTACGGGTTGCCCAATATGGTTTACCTGCAGGAATCAGTTTGCCTGCTTTTAAACTCTGACGGTCTACAATGGTCGCGTAATCATCCATCGTGCCTGCCACACAGAGTTTTTCGCCATCTGCGCTGATGGATAAACCATGATGACGTGAATCATTTACCCATTTGCTGCGGTCTTTTGGAATTGTACTGCTGCCCGGTAATTGTCCAATACGCGTGACTTTATCGGTTTTTAAGTCGTATTCCACCAAACCATTAAAAAATGAAACCTGCGCATAAAGTTTGCTTTCATCTTTACTTAGCACCATAGGACGCACTGAGTTGGATAAATCTTTACGTCCAAAGGCATCTAACGCAGGTCGGAAATCAATTTTTTTCAGAACTTTATAATTGTTGGCATCGGCAATGGTAATAAAGCGCTTACCTTTGGTAAAATCTTGCCACTGTGCATCCATCGAAGTTTCTACGTTACCAATCGCAGAGTTTAAGATTTTCGTTCCACCTGCAAAGTAAATATTTTCGTGCGGCTTATCCCCTGTTGCAAAACGCCCCAATTCTTTACCTGTATGAATATCTAAAACATGCACCACATTACCTGACGATGCCGACACAGCAACACGTTGTCCATCTGGTGAAACCGCCATGTGGTCTGCGCGGAAACCTTCGACTGGCGTACGCCAATTAATTTTGCCCGTTTTAATGTTGATGGATACCACATCGGCAAAACTTGGACGTGAAGCCACAATCGACTGTCCATCTGGCGTGGAATACATATCATCCACCAACTGGTCATTGCCCTCACCTGCAGTTTGTTGAATGTAAGTGTAGGCAATCAATTTCACTGGATTTAAATGAATTTCTAATAAACGCTCTTTGCGGTCAGGAATCATATTGACCACACCCACTTTGCCAAAGTCTTGTGAAGGGTGAATCACCGTCACTGTGCCATCCCAGTTATTGCCGACAAAAAAGACTTGTTGGGTATTCGGTGGCTGCGGTAAATAGGTCGAATCTGCATAACTTTGTGCGCTGACACAACTTCCTAAAGCCAGCACGCCTTGAAGTAGATGTTTAAACACCTTGTTGGAATAATTCATGTTCTTGTTCTCCCTGAACAGCAAAATGAAAGTGTTGTTTTTGTTTTGGCTTGTGTTTTTACATATTTGTTGTTTTTAACTGAAGCCTGCCTAATCCATCTTGAAGCGATCTCGAAGATTGTTGGCGTGGCATTGATTGGGCAATAGCATAAGAGTTTTTGTAATTTTGCGTCTAGGGTTCGAGCTAGACTATCCGATAGCAGGTCAATTTTCAGATAAACAGAAATACAGCATCACATCCTGTTAAAATGCCAAGTATGATAAAAGCTTGTTTTTGTCGATGAAATGACAGTAATCCCATACCCATTCAAGCATTTAAACTCAAGAATATAAGGATGTGCCGAGATGCAGTTGTTGGAACTTAAAACCTTGCGTAAACAGCTTCGACAACAGCGCAGAGCGGTCACGCGCACCCAACAGCAACACGCACAGCAAGCTGTTTTGCAGCGGCTAATACGACTGCCAAAATTTCAGTACGCAAAAAAAGTGGGTATGTATTTACATGCTTTTGGTGAAATTCATACACACCGCATCATTGAATATTGCTTCGCGCATAGCAAACAAGTGTATTTGCCCATGATTTGCAATATGAATCAACACTTGGTGTGGGTACAAATCACCCCACAACAATATCGTCAGCGTCGCTTTGCCCATCATCGTTTGGGGATGCAAGAACCAAGAACAAGTCGCGGAAAACACATCTCCCATTTAGATTTAGTCTTGATGCCCTTATTGGCTTGCGATACGCATGGCACCCGCATTGGAATGGGCGGTGGTTATTATGACCGCACTTTAGCCTCTGCCCCGCAGCATCCTTATCGCTTAGGGATTGCACATGATTTTCAGCTAATTCATACACGCTTGCCACGTGAAAATTGGGATCAACCTGTAGATGCCTTACTAACTCCACAACATTTTTTACAGTTTAAACGCACCTTGAAACGCTAAATTGATCATTTTGACTGAGTAGATCAATTTAAAATCACATATTTAGCTACTTTTTAAACAATTTGTGTTGACCTGCCCTTGTATTTTAAAAAATACCCATCACTATTAAAAACATGGCAACACCGTTGTCACTCATTAGGAGTGCCCATGTCTGAAATTATTATGAATCAAGAAACCTTAGAGCCTCAGGTTCCAAGTGTATTACCGCTTTTAGCGCTACGTGATGTGGTGGTTTATCCGCACATGCAAATTGCGCTATTTGTAGGTCGTGAAAAATCGATCAATGCAGTTGATGTGGCTCGTAACAGTGACAATCTAGTATTTGTAGTTGCGCAAAAAGATTCGCTTACAGAAGAAATTGATCACGACAATTTATATCAATACGGTACTGTCGCGAAGATTGTGCAAGTTGTGAATCACGAAAATGATGAAAACTGTATCAAAGTGCTGATTGAAGGCTTATACCGCGCCAAACTCGAAAAAATTATTGATGAAGACGCGTATTTGACTGCAGAACACAGCTTGAGCCCAATGACTGTTGCGATGGATGAAAATACCCAAGCAACACGTTTGCAAGAATTACGTGCCTTATTTGCGCAATATGCAGAAGCAAAATTACGCAATGCACGTGAACTGATTGCTGCTGCCAATAAAATTGAAGATTTATTGCAGTTGTTGTTCTTTGTTGCAACCCGTGTGCCATTGAATATTGATGTCAAACAAAAATTCCTTGAGCACGATGAGTTTGAAGCCCACTTGACCGAGTTAATGACTTATTTATTGCAACAGTCTGAAGAACAGCAGATTGAGCAAACCTTGCATGACTCTGTTAAACGCCAGATGGAAAAAAATCAGCGTGAATACTTCTTGAATGAGAAGATGAAAGTCATTCAACGCGAACTGTCCGATATGAACGGCGGTGCGGAAGATGATGTCGCTGAAATTGAAAAACGTCTGGCCGAAGCAGACTTGCCAGAACATGTCCGCAAAAAAGCAGAAGCTGAGTTCCGTAAGCTAAAAGCCATGCAACCTGCATCTAGCGAAGCGGCTGTGGTACGTAACTATCTGGAAGTAATTTTAGATACGCCATGGAACAAAGCCAGCAAAGTCAGCATTAACTTGGCGAAAGCACAAGAAATTTTAGATGCCGACCATTACGGTTTAGATGAAGTCAAAGACCGTATTGTGGAATACCTTGCTGTGCAGTCGCGCGTGAAAAAACTCAAAGGTCCAATTCTGTGCTTAGTCGGTCCTCCGGGTGTAGGTAAAACCTCACTGGGTGAATCGGTTGCAAAAGCCACTGGACGTGAGTTCGTGCGCATGGCGCTAGGCGGCGTACGTGATGAAGCGGAAATTCGCGGTCACCGCCGTACCTATATTGGTGCGATGCCGGGTAAAATTGTGCAGTCATTGACTAAAGTTGGTGTGAAGAACCCACTGTTCTTGCTCGATGAAATTGACAAAATGGCACAGGATTACCGTGGCGACCCTGCATCTGCTTTGTTAGAAGTACTTGATCCATCACAAAACAACAAGTTTAATGATCACTATTTAGATCTAGACTTAGACTTGTCTGAAGTGATGTTCATTTGTACTGCCAACAGTATGAATATTCCAGAAGCTCTGTTAGATCGTATGGAAGTAATTCGTCTACCGGGTTATACCGAAGATGAAAAAGTGAATATTGCAGAACGCTATCTTGTCCCTAAAGCCATCAAAAATAATGGCTTGCGTGCTAAAGAATTGACGGTTCATGAAGAAGCGATTCGTGACATTGTGCAGCGCTATACACGTGAAGCAGGTGTGCGTAGTCTGGAACGTGAAGTGTCAAAAATTGCCCGTAAGGTGGTGAAAGAAGCAGTCAGCAAAAAAGCCAAAAACCTACAGGTAGATGTGACTTCACAAAACTTGCCTGACTACCTTGGTCCACACAAATTTGACTATGGTATGGCAGAAGAAGAAGCCGAAGTGGGTCGTGTAAATGGCTTGGCTTGGACTTCAGTGGGTGGTGAATTACTCACCATTGAAGTGGCAACCATGAAAGGCAAAGGTAATTTCATCACCACAGGTTCATTGGGTGATGTGATGCAAGAGTCAATCAAAGCCGCGATGACCGTTGTGCGTACCCGTGCCGACAGTTTAGGCATTGAAGCCAATGTATTTGCCGAAACCGATGTACACGTACACTTGCCAGAAGGTGCAACACCTAAAGATGGTCCATCTGCAGGTTTGGCATTGACTACGGCATTGGTATCTGCATTTACAGATATTCCAATTCGTCCTGATATTGCCATGACAGGCGAAACCAGCTTACGTGGTCGTGCAATGCGCATTGGTGGCTTGAAAGAGAAACTTCTTGCGGCACATCGTGGTGGTATCAAACTGGTATTTATCCCACAGGAAAACGTGCGTGACTTGTCTGAAATTCCAGACAATGTCAAAGAAGGTTTGGAAATCAAGGCTGTGAAAAGCATTGATGAAATCTTGCCTTTGGCACTGACCAGTATGCCTAAGCCTTTAACCAAGGCACCGATTGTGAAGCCAGTAGCAGCAGGCAAAGCCGCACGTCATTAAGCAAGTTACTCTGCTTTAAGCATAGAACATCTCAAAAGAGCACTTCGGTGCTCTTTTGTCGTATTTAGATTCTGGATTTAAAATAATTGAATAATTTTTTAATTATTTTTAAAATGGATAGTCTGTTTTTAATTCAATTTCCTTGAAAAAATAGGCAAACCATCCACATATATAAATTTAAGATACATCGCGCTGTATGTTTCTTGTTTGGTCTATTTAGACCGATAAATTGATCAGACGCTTTTGATTGAAGCGTGCTTCATGGTCTGGTCATCCATATCTCCAGGTGGATGACCTTTTAACCGCAGTCCTATTTCTATTCAGGGCTGCGTTCTTTATGCGCTGCGATCAATCATCAAGGTGATAAAATCTGTGCAACCAAGCCATTCACGACATGTGCCATTTTTTCAAAATTTACTGTTTTTAAAGTATCACCTGTGGTGTGGCGAAGTGAGCTGCGATAACTGCCCGTATCGGTAATTAAAATAGCTGGAATATCATATTTCCAATAATTTAAATGATCTGAAAAATCTATACCCTTGATGAAAGTCGGTGCCACCACGCGCTCACATTGCAACTGGTTCAAACGCTGCATCGTATTGCAATAGCTTGCACTCATTTCACGTGATTGCATATTGCTCAATGCCACAATAAAATTGCCATGACTTGGGTAAATCCACTTTAAACCGATTGGGTAATTTTGCACCAAATTTTTATCGTAATAACCAATCATATCCAGCACATACACCGCACGGATTTTTTCCTTTTCAGCCTGCACAGATTTGGCATGTATAAAACTGCCCATCGACTCGGTTTTAAAAAATGGTGGCTCTGCCAAGGTATAAAAAACAAATTCAACATTTTGACTAAGTTTATTCTTTTCCTGCGCCAAAATTCGTGCTGTTTCGATTACACCTGCAACGCCAGAAGCGTTGTCATTTGCCCCCTGCTGCTGCCCATAAACATCGTAATGCGCACCAAAAATCGTTTTTTGCGCAGCACCGATATTCAATTTGCACACCACATTGCGGTAGCTTTGCTGATTGACCACATAATTTTGAAATTGACACGGAATTCCAAATACTCGCATTTGTTCCCGAATCCATGCCGAAACCCGATTCAGTTCAATCACATTTTTATAATGACGATACTGTTCGGAATTACCCAAACCCTGCTGCCCAATCACTTGCTGCATATAGACTTGCAAATTGTTTGGTTCTGCCCATTGAGCCTCAGGCACAGCAAATGTAGCAGTGGTCATCAATCCCATACCCGCGCCCAATATCCATGAATATAACTGCTGACTTTGAAACGCGCGCATGCTGATAATTCCAAGACAAAAAAGACCAATAAGATTGCTGAGTATTAAAGCAACAGCCTGTTGGCAAATTCAATTGCAAATTGTGTCGTTACACAGCGCTTGTGTTGAATCATGGGTATAATGCGAGATTCTGATTGATCGCTACATGAACTCGCCTATGAAAATTCGCATTCTGACCATTGGACAAAAAATGCCTGCTTGGGTGCTGACTGGTTTTGAAGATTATTTCAAACGGATTCAGCCTTTTGTGCAGACTCAAATTGTCGAACTGCCAATGGCGAAACGTGGCAAAAATGATTCTGAGGCCGATATTCTAAAATATCGCCAAATTGAAGGTGATAGCATTTTAAATGCCATGAAAAACAATGAGCTGTTAATTGCCTTGGAAGTGGGCGGCAAAGAGTTCAGCACCGAAAAACTTGCAGAAACCATGAAAGGCTGGATGCTAGAAGGCAATGATGTCGTGCTTGCGATTGGTGGACCAGATGGTCACTCTGAAGCAGTACGTAAAGCAGCAGCATGGCATTGGTCATTATCCAAACTAACTTTGCCACACCCTTTAGTTCGCGTGATGCTGATTGAGCAGCTATACCGTGCTATGAGCATCAACCACAACCATCCTTATCATCGTGCAGGTTAAATCAACTTATTCAATTTGTACGTTGAGTTATCAAAATATCTTCAACTCAAACGACGTTGCAAAGCTGCAACATAGCGTTGAACAAAAGTACATTTCGCTATACACACTTTTTTGCGATGCTGTAGAACAGCAGGCTTTAGGGATCTAGGCATGAACTTACAGACATTACCCGGTTTATTTATCTCACATGGTTCGCCCATGTTGGCACTCAATCCTGAACAGGTCGGGCCTGCACTCAGCCGTTTAAGTGAAAATTTGCCAACACCGCAAGCCATTGTGGTGATGTCGGCGCATTGGGAAAGTAATGCACTGGAGGTCAACACAGGTATTCGCCCTGAAACATGGCATGACTTCCGTGGTTTTCCTGAAGCCTTGTACGCCCTGCGCTACCCTGCACCTGGCTTACCTGAACTGGCAGAAGATATTTTGCAGCGTTTGGCTGATGCGGGCTTTGCTGCCCATGCCAACAGCACACGCCCGCATGATCATGGCGTATGGATGCCATTACTACACATGTATCCCGATGCCAATATTCCAGTGATTACCATTTCTTTGCCCATGAATATGAGCGCCGAACAGATTTATCACATTGGGCAAAGTTTAGCGCCATTACGTGAACAGCAAATTTTACTGATTGGCTCAGGCAGTATCACCCATAACTTACGTGAATTATCATGGAATACACCCAATGCAGCTGTGCCTGAATGGGCATCTAGTTTCCGTAATCGTGTGGTGCAGCATTTAAGTCATCGCAATTATGATGCAGTACTAGATTGGCAACAATTGCCACATGTAGCACGTAATCACCCAACCCTAGAACACTTTGCACCGCTGTTTTTTGCAATGGGTACGGGAGATCGATTTAACATTGTACATAGCAGCTTTAGCATGGGTTCACTCGGTATGGATATTTATCGTTTTGACTAACCGATAGCTCCGCTTATTTAAAATCTGACTTTTTAATTTGGATACATTTTGTTAGCAAAAGCTACGATTTGTATCCATATTTTTTGTTAATCTCTTGATTATAATCACGTTGAAACTTTAGCACATAGAATATAAACCAATGAAATTCAGTATTTTTGCGCTTGCCCTGCTCCCTTTGGCTTTAACTGCATGTCAATCTTCACATCTTCCTGCCACTTCAGGAGATCCGGCTATTTCTACTCTATCCACCACATTAAAAACGCCTACACAAATTTTGCCCGCTTATACCTGGGAACTTGATCGTGGGCTGCAACGCCCGATTGTTCTGAGCTTTGATCAACGAGGCAGACTAAGTGTAGCTTCTGGCTGTAATGGCCTTGGCACGAGCTGGACTGTTAAAGATAATACCCTGAGTACGGGTGACATGATGGGCACCATGATGGCATGTGATGCACCATTAATGGAACAGGAACGTTTTATCAGCCAGCTTCTGCAAAAGCGTAATATTCCGTTTAGTCTGGATCTAAATGATGCCAATCAGCCAAAACTGAGTATTACTGCAGCTGATGGTCAAAAATATGTCTTTACCGGAAAAATGACACCGGAAACCAAATAACAAGGTCAGGCAGAAACCATTTTCCTGGAAGTTTCGTCACAGACTAAAGCCTGTACGGGTGTAGCTCAGCAAACCTGCTTACAGGTGAAAGAAATCAAATATGATGAAAAAGGCTTAAAGACTCAGGTCGATAAAGACTGGACTTTATTTTACGATCAGATCGAAGGTTTTCAGCATTCATCGAATGAGCGTCAGATTATTCGGGTAAAACGTTATGAAATTAAAAATCCGGCAGCTGACCAGTCTAAATATGCCTATGTATTCGACATGACCGTAGAGCGTGAAGCAGTCAAAGGCACTCTATAACGATAAAATCGCAATATAAAAAAACCGAGGCATTCACCTCGGTTTTTTTTTCAAGCTTAAACTCAGTCAGACTTAGAATACGCCTTGAGAAAGCATTGCATCAGCAACTTTTACGAAGCCAGCGATGTTTGCGCCGTCTACATAGTTCACGGTACCGTCTTCTTTCGTACCGAATTTTACGCAGTTGCGGTGAATTTCTTTCATGATTGCGTGTAAGCGCTCATCAACTTCTTCGAAAGTCCAGCCTAAACGCAATGCGTTTTGAGACATTTCCAGACCAGAAGTTGCTACACCACCGGCGTTAGATGCTTTACCTGGCGCATAAAGAATTTTCGCTTCAACGAATTTCTCAACCGCTTCAAGTGTAGAAGGCATGTTCGCACCTTCAGCAACACAGATTACGCCGTTTGCAAGAAGCGCTGCTGCATCATTCGCATCAAGTTCGTTTTGAGTCGCACATGGAAGCGCGATATCACATTTAATACCCCAAGGACGTTGACCTTCAAGGTATTCAAAACCGTGCTTAGACGCAAATTCAGAAATACGACCACGTTTTACGTTTTTAAGTTCCATCACTTCAGCAAGTAATTCTGGCGTGAAACCTTCTTTCACGTACACAGTACCATTCGAGTCAGAAAGTGAAACTACTTTCGCACCCAAGTACATTGCTTTGTCTGCAGCAAATTGTGCAACGTTGCCTGAACCAGAAATCGCAACGACTTTATCTTTAAAGCAATCGCCACGAGTCTTGAGCATTTCCTCAGCGAAATACACAGTACCGTAACCTGTAGCTTCTGGACGCGCCAAAGAACCACCGAAAGACAAGCCTTTACCTGTGAATACACATGAAGTGTCATTGCTGAGCTTCTTCATCATACCCGCCATGTAACCCACTTCACGACCGCCTACACCAATATCACCCGCAGGAATATCCGTGTTAGAACCTAAATGACGATATAACTCGATCATTAAGGCTTGGCAGAAACGCATAATTTCGCCTTCAGACTTACCTTTAGGGTCAAAGTCTGAACCACCTTTACCACCGCCCATTGGCAATGTGGTCAAAGCATTTTTAAAGGTTTGTTCAAAACCTAAGAATTTTAAAATTGAAAGGTTCACTGATGGGTGGAAACGCATACCACCTTTAAATGGACCAATTGCTGAGTTGTACTGTACACGGAATGCACGGTTTACGTGGGTTTGACCTTGGTCATCTACCCAAGAAACGCGGAACTGAATTGCACGCTCAGGCTCAACCAAACGCTCAAGCAAACCATGTGCTGCATATTGAGGGTTCTTTTCAATGAACGGCCAAAGGCTGGTCATTACTTCTTCTACAGCTTGTAGAAACTCTGGTTGATGTGCATCACGTGTTTTAACGTAATCTAGGAATTCGTTAAGGCTGTTGTATTTCAACGCTTAATCCTCAGCAGAAAATGGATCAAAATTGGTCAAAATTTCAATCAATGATATATTTTGGCGCAAAATATTAAATATCTTTTGTTAACAATCTACAATAGTTTTTTTCAAAAAACTTTAAAACATTTGTATTTTCATAAATTTAACTTATTTTTTAGCGTGTTAAGCCCATAAGTTAATGTAACAAATTAATTCATAGTTTTGAGCATTTTTGCCCAAAAAGCTAGCAATTGTTGTTCTTAATTTGCGCACAAGCCTAAAAGCAAAAATCGTGCTAAAATCATCGACCTAGAATTTCCCCCTAGCCTTATCTTCCGTTTTTCTGCTGCTGTTTAAAGTGGCATTGGTTTGTCCATGAATTCGCAAATTGCTCTGATTCACAATATTGATGCGCTACTCCCTCAAACTCAATGTGGCTTATGTGGTCACCGTGATGGCTGTTTACCCTACGCCAAAGCGATTGCAGAAGGCGAAGCGGCCAATAAATGCGTACCCG
Source organism: Acinetobacter sp. YH12211 (assembly GCF_013418015.1). Classification (NCBI taxonomy): domain Bacteria; kingdom Pseudomonadati; phylum Pseudomonadota; class Gammaproteobacteria; order Moraxellales; family Moraxellaceae; genus Acinetobacter; species Acinetobacter sp. YH12211. Next base: position 14,683 of record NZ_VPCW01000013.1, on the reverse strand, counting down.
GTGGACAACCTGTTGCAGATGCACTAGCAAACTTACTGCAACGCCCTGTATTGACCGCAGAAGCCAGTGTTTGGCCTGTGCAGGCAGATGGACGCCCACAGCGTATGAAAGCGCTAATTCGTGAAGATGAGTGCATTGGTTGTACAAAATGTATTAATGCCTGCCCTGTCGATGCCATTTTAGGCTCAGGCAAACTCATGCACAGCATTTTGACTGATTTATGTACTGGCTGTGAATTGTGTATTCCACCTTGCCCTGTCGATTGCATTGACTTGGTAGAAGATACACAACCCCTGCTTTCTGATAGCGCACGAGTGGCAGAACAGAATGATTTACGCCAACGCTACTACGCCCACATACAACGTGAAGAACAACGTCGTCTGCACCGTAAAGGCCCTGTGGTACGTGCAGAAATTGATACCGAACTGTTTGCTCAATTTTCTGCACAAGCCGATGCTGCTGTGCCTGTGATTGAATTGCCTGTGCAAAAAAATGAACAGATTTCCACTGCCGATGCACAAACCACCATCGAACTGGCAAAATTACGCACACAAATTAAAAAACTCGAAAAACAACTCAGTGTGCGTGACGATGAGAAAAAACGGCTATTACTAACCAATTTACAACAACAGTTACGTGAATTAGGAGCATAAACATGCCCGAAAGAAATACACGTCTGACCAATAAAGCGGTTAAAACAACGGCTGCCAAAAGCACCACGCTCAAAGAAAAGCCGTCTAAAAATATGACCAAAAAGCAAATTCAGACTTTTTTTGAGCGCTTACGTGACCAACGTCCAAATCCGACCACTGAACTGAATTTTTCCAATCCATTTGAATTGCTGATTGCGGTGACCTTATCTGCACAAGCGACCGATGTCAGCGTCAATAAAGCCACCGACAAACTGTTTCCTGTTGCCAATACTCCCGAAGCGATTTATGCCTTAGGTGTGGAAGGTTTAAAAGAATATATTAAAACCATCGGGCTGTATAATTCCAAAGCAGAAAATGTCATTAAAACCTGTAAAATTCTCATCGAAAAACACGGCAGCATCGTGCCTGATAATCGTGCCGATTTAGAAGCCTTGCCCGGCGTGGGACGCAAAACGGCCAATGTAGTGTTAAATACCGCATTTGGACAGCCTACTATGGCGGTCGATACGCATATTTTCCGCTTAGGTAACCGTACAGGTTTAGCTGTAGGTAAAAATGTTTTAGAAGTCGAACACCGTTTAATTAAAGTCATTCCTAAAGAATTTTTAATTGACTCGCATCACTGGCTAATTTTACATGGCCGTTATTGTTGTATTGCGCGTAAGCCTAAATGCGCTGAATGTGTGGTGTCAGATGTGTGTAACTGGCCTGATCGCTTTGAATTTGGTGCACATCGTCATACTACGCTGCATGAAATTCATCACGCGCCCATATCTAAGTAAGTGCTTCGGTAGAGTTTTGCAAAGTGATCTAAACTTATTGAAGACAAGCTAGATCATCAAAGCAATGTGGATCATCCAAAATCGTGTGGATAACTGTGCAATCTATGCACAAGATTGTACAGAGATGAACTTGTTTCTTCATGGTTGGTATTTTCACCGTTACCTAATCTTTTTGTCTCTGTAACTGCTTGAGATTTTATAAAAATTACAATACCTAAAGTAATAATACCAACCACAAGAATTATTAATAGAATTTTATTCTTTTTCATAAGGTTTTATAAAAACTGCCCAAATTTAAAATTGCAATCTTTTGCAGATGTGTGATGGTTTATTTATCCTGAGAATCTTCAGACTGACGTTGTTGCTCTTGCTGTTGTTTAAGTTTCGGATGCAATTGATAGTGCTTGCCTGATTTTTTTTCAGCCGAATTCTGAGCTTGTGTATTGCGCAACAACTTATAGCTCACAAAAACAAGAAAGCCTAAAACGGCAATACTTGCCAATAACATGATGATCACAGCAGCATGTTGCAAAGCACTCTCCCAAACTGAAACAAATAAAAAGAGCCCTAATATGAATCAGGACTCTTTTAAAGTCAAAACAAGCAGCCTGTTTAAACGATTTTATTTTCTTTTAAACAGACTTGGTCTAAGACCTAGACTTATTTTGCTTGGTCTAAAATAGCAAACAAATCTGCTTGAACTTCTTCAATTGGACGAAGACCATTCAATTTGTTATAGCTTGGTGCATTTTCACCAGAAGCAGCACGACCTTGATAGAAGCCAACCAATTGCTCAGTTTCTGAGTGATACGCTTTTAAACGCTTACGAATGGTTTCTTCTTGGTCATCTGGACGTTGAACCAAATCTTCGCCAGTTTCGTCATCTTTACCTTCCACTTTTGGTGGATTGTAAACAAGGTGATAAATACGACCAGATGCAGGGTGCTGACGACGACCAGACAAACGTTGTACGATTTCTTCGTCTGCAACATCAATTTCAATCACGTGGTCGATATTGATGCCTTCGCTTTCCAAGGCTTCAGCTTGTGGAATAGTGCGAGGGAAACCATCAAAAATACAACCATTCACGCAATCTGGCTGCGCAATACGCTCTTTCACTAAGCCAATGATCAGTTCATCAGATACCAAACCGCCACCGTCCATGACGCTTTTGGCTTGTAGACCTAATTCAGTACCTTCACGAATTGCAGCACGGAGCATATCACCGGTTGAAATTTGTGGGATATTGTAGCGCTTACAGATCAACTGAGCTTGTGTACCTTTACCTGCTCCAGGTGGTCCGAGTAAGATAATGCGCATAAAAAAACATCCTCATTTTAACAATGTATTTGACACTCGTTGCATATCAGAGCCATCGCCCTTTACGCAGCCAGCATCCTCTTATAAGAAAGCGACAAACAAATGTATTAAACCAGCAATAAAACCAGTTACACCACCCAAGACAATTAAAATCCACTCATCTTCCTGAAAGGCAGGACGCAAGAGATTCTGGAATTCTTTTGGCGTCAGTTCACGAATACGATCTCTGAACATTTGATAAATTTTCTGTGCACGGCTCGCATTAAAGGCAGGGTCGCATACAGGCACCATCGTAATTTCAATCGAACGATCAATCAAGTCAGTCTTGAGTTTGGCATACTCTTTTGGCCCCAAAGACAACTGTAAAGAGGTACGAACCAATGGTGTTTCCATAATTTCGTTGATGTGGCGTTTGACAATACGGCGGGTTTTGTCTTTTTTACTGCCATACATCATTTCAGTCATAATCGATTTTAACGTAATCAGATCTTCTGTGACTACCGTTGCAAACACATCCGAGACTTCTTCTTGGCGTTTCATGAACGCACCCTGAATATTATAAGTCCCAATGCGTGGAATCACTGGCTTAATCCATGGAAATTGACGATTTTCAGTCAATTTAAAGAACTGCGGATATTTCACGTAATGTGGTTCGACTGGGTTAAATACCATCCAAATCGCAATCCAGTTGGTCAAGAAGCCCCAAATTGCCGCCCAAAATGGAACCGTCCAGTGCCATGGTACAAGAAACCAAACAATCATTTGGAAAATACCAAAGAACATCCCAATCAATGCACTGATATGCCAAATAAAGTTAATTTCTTTTTGACCGACTTTTAGGAACATACGCACCATTAAGCGGCGATCACCTTCCATTTGGCTGACCACCATTTCACGCATATCCACCAAGGATTCAACATTCAAGGTCAGTTCAGTCACCAATTCACGCAGCACACCTGGCAATTGTTTATGCGCCTGTGCGTAAATACGGCGTTTAATCGAATACGGTAGGTTTTCCCAAAGCACAGCATTGCGGTCTAACATGACCTCATCAATTAAGTGCTCAAGTTCAAAACCCACTTGCTCACCAATAATACGCGCCATATCGTCAGGGTCCATAGCATTGAGAAACTCACGCAATGAACCTAATTTTGACAATGTGTTATCGGTAATGATGCCTGAAATACGCCCTGCTTTACGCGGTACAATCCCCTGCCATCCCACAGGAATAGGCCCAAGGTGAAAGCCCCAAAAGCTAATTGGATAGAACACCATTTTTAGTGCCATCCACACGTGCGCCCAAGTCACAAAAGCAGTCACAGGAATAATACTGAGCACGGCCCAAAAATCTGGACGATTCAAAAAGGTTTGCCACAACTGATTGACGTACTCAAGCATGCATTTTTTCCATATTTAGTTCTAATTACAAGATTCTAAAGTAGTTAAAAGTCACTATTCTGACTACAAACCCATACTGAGCGTATAGGAAAATTGTAGTCTAGGCTCAGTTTCCGCAATCACTCGCCCTTGTCGATCTTCCAATTTTTCACCTGCGCCAATGCCAACACTAAAGCTACTGATGCGTTCAGGGCTCAGTAATACATAAGCCAGATCAATGCCTGCACCTAAACGCGCTTTTTCTTCACCATCCACCCATTTAGATTCTAGGTGTCCTGCGTAAGCGCCAATATAATAACCATTTTTGTCTTTACCTGTGAGGTGGTATGGGTAACGAAAACCTGTTTGCCCACCGACTTCATGGTCACCATTTAAAAAAGCCCCCGCTTTTAGATAGGCAATGCCATAAGGATTGACCCATTCACCATTCAAATGCAGTAATTTTTGGGTAATACCCGCCCCTACATTCCAGGTTTTTGCGCTATCTGCGCTAATTTTTGCTTCAGGTAAAAAAGTAGTGTTCCCAGCAGAGCTAAAACTTGAAAAGGCAAGTAATGCCACGAAAGAATAGACTTTTGTCATTATTGTCACCAGTGTCCATTTGTTTTAATTTTAAAAACAATCCTGTTTTCGTGTTTTGACTCTAGCAGAATTGTCAGGATTCTTATATACAGCAAATTACAATTTTGATGTCGCTAAAGTCAAAAATTAAGATTGCGCCCATCTTCTAGGTTAAATCGGGCAATTCAGTCAAACATGGTTACTCAAAATTGCCAATAGATGCGTTAGAATAGTCCAAATTCGTTCTCCCTCATTTTTGTTAAGCCAATTTTTGTATGAAACAACACTATCCGTTAAAAAATGCTCAGCAAGAGAAGCGTATTTTTCGCAATCGCATCTTTTTTTCGGTGGGTGTTGTGGTTTTTTTCTTGCTGCTGTTGGTGGCTCGTTATGCCTTTTTACAAATTAGCGGCTACGATGAATTTGCGACTGCATCAGATAAAAACCGAATTCGGCTACAACCACTCGCACCTGCACGTGGTTATATTTATGACCGCAATGGTGTGTTATTGGCAGATAACTACCCTGTGTTCTCAGCCACTTTAAGCCGTGCAGATGTTGAAGATATTGACGATACCATTGCGCGACTGACACCTGTTTTACAACTGACAGAAGAAGATATCGATCGCTTTAAAAGTCGGATTAAAACTTCACGTAAAACTGAACGTGTATCGATCAAGCTGAATTTAAATGAATCGGATATTGCCCGTTTTAGTGAAGTTAAATTTCAATTCCCTGGGGTCAATATTGAAACCCAGATGACACGTTACTATCCGCATGGTGACTTATTTGCGCACGTGATTGGTTATGTCGGGCGCATTAACGACAAAGAACTGAAAGAAATTGACAAAGATGCTTATGCAGGCACCAACTTGATTGGCAAAATTGGGGTGGAGAAATCGTATGAGCACTTGCTACATGGCGTACCCGGCAACGAATCTGTAGAAGCCGATGCACATGGTAATGTGCTGCGCAATTTAGGACGTAAAGACCCTGTACGTGGCAATGATTTGTTTTTGTCATTGGATTATGGCTTGCAAGTGGTCGCCTCTGAACAACTGGCAGAACGCCGTGGTGCAATTGTGGCACTTGACCCACGTACAGGTGAAATTTTAGCTTTAGTCTCCAGTCCGAGTTTTAACCCTAACTTATTTGTCACAGGTATTAGCCATACCGACTACTCTGCCTTACGCGATAATTTAGATCAACCACTCTATAACCGTGCAGTACAAGGTGTTTATCCACCGGGTTCTACCATTAAGCCGATGTTTGGTTTAGGCGGTATTCATTATGGCTATGTCGACTGGAAAACCGCCATTCAGGATTATGGTTATTTCACTTTACCAGGCGACAGCCACCGTTTCCGTGACCATAAAAAAACTGGGCATGGCATTGTCGATATGCACAAAGCTCAAGTCGTGTCGTGTGATACCTACTTCTATGTATTGTCGTATCGCATGGGCATTGAAAAAATGAACGACTGGATGCGTCAATTTGGCTTTAGTGAAAAAACTGGGGTCGATTTACCAAGTGAAAGCACAGGACTCTACCCAAACCCGGACTGGAAAATGCGTACGCGCAAAGCCAAATGGATGAAAGGTGAAACAATTTCCGTCAGTATTGGTCAGGGTGCATTTACCTCGACACCATTGCAATTAGCAATGGCCACCGCCATCACCGCCAACAAAGGATTTAAAGTCACACCGCACGTGTTACGTGAAAGTCGTGGCGCGAAACCATTTAAAGTTCACAATGGTACCAACGGAAAAATTGACTTTAACGGCACAGAAGAAGACTGGATTAAAATGCGTGATGCCATGGTTGATGTGATTCAATCAGGTACAGGTAAAGGGATTAAAGGCGGCTTGCAATATTCAGTTGCAGGTAAAACAGGTACAGCACAGGTTAAAAGTATTGCGCAAGGTAAACGCTATAACGAAGCCTTATTGACCGACCGTCAGCTTGACCACGGTTTATTTGTTGGCTTCGCTCCTGCCGAAAACCCTGAAATCGCAATTGCCATCATTCTAGAAAATGGTCGCGGTGGTTCTGCAGCAACGGCTTTGGCGCGTCCAATTTTAGACTATTGGTTACTGAATAAAAATAAAAAGCCAATTCGTCCATCTGCCGCACAAGTGAGTGGTGGCTTAATGACTGCAGGTTTAGAACCAAGTGAATTGCCAAGTGGTGAAGTCCCTTCATCTACTGCACCAAATACGAATAACGTGAATAATCCGAATACAGCAACCAATCACCCTGCGCTCAACCCAAATCCTTCGCAAACTACTCCGAGTTCAGCTCCAACCAATCCACCTGCAACTGCGCCAACAGCAGTTGTACCCACTAACCCAATTGAGAGCGACTAAGCCATGAAAAATCAACTACGCATTATTGGTGGAGAATGGAAACGTCGTCAGTTGGCTTTTGCTTCAATTGAGGGATTACGCCCTACGCCCGACCGAGTGCGCGAAACCTTATTCAACTGGTTAATGTGGGATGTGCAAAACGCCAAAGTGTTAGACCTCTGTTCAGGTTCGGGCGCTTTAGCTTTTGAAGCCCTGTCTCGCGGTGCGGCACACGTGGTCATGATTGAGCCAAACCGTACACAAGCACAGTTTTTACAGCAAAATTTAGAATTATTACGCGTCAATAAAAGCAAAGCACAATTAAAAGTTTCTACCGCACAACATGCTTTGGCGACACTAAAAGATCAGTTTGATTTGGTATTTTTAGACCCGCCTTATAGTTTAGATTTATGGGAAGAATTGGCAGGGTTGGCTGATCCACTCATTGCGGCACAAGGTCTGATTTATGTTGAAGCAGATCGTGATTTAAACCTGTTAAAATTACCGCAGACTTGGCAAAAAGTTAAAGAGAGCAAAGCGGGAACTGTACGTGCGGGCTTATACCAAAAGATTGTTGTTTAAATTTTCTCCTTAAAAGATACGCGGTAATTTTATGACTATCGACACTTTTCAAGAGTCATCTATTAATGTAATATTATAACATTACATATTGTAGTGTTTATCTTCATGAAAGTTCGTTCATCTTTAAAAAGTGCAAAATCGCGTGCCGATTGTCAAATTGTGAAACGTCGTGGCAAATTATTTGTGATTTGCAAATCCAATCCACGTTTTAAAGCAAGACAGGGATAATCCCCTGTCTTTTAGTTTTGATAGATTATTACACTGAAATAGTGTGCTTATTCTGAATAGTAACGTGTATCGACACTAAAACTTTCAGGAAATTTTGCTTGAACCTGCGCATAAAATGCCATGATTTCAGCCATATCTTTTTCAAAATCGCCGGTTGGATGCACAATTTTTCCCACACCCGTTTTCTTTTTTGCGTAATCCATATACGCCAAAGCAATTGGCACACCTGCATTTAGCGCAACATGATAAAAACCTGTTTTCCATTGTTCTTGACGCGCACGTGTGGCTTCAGGCGTCACCAACATCACCAATTTAGGATGGTTTTTAAATAAGTCCGTCATGAGCTGAACCATACTAGGTCGTGCTTCGCCTGGTGCTTTCGGACGACGGTCTATACCAATACCTCCCATCGCACGGACAAATGGCCCAAACGGCAATTTCATATAGCTGTCTTTAATGGTCAAGCGAACATTAACGCCCAAAGCTTTAAGCCCTAAGCGTGCATATAAGGCATCCCAATTACTGGTATGCGGTGCAGCAATCATCACATATTGGTCTAATTCCAACGGACAATGATTGTCGATTTCCCAACCCATTAAATTTAAGCTTCGCTCAGCTAACTTTTCAAACACAACCGCATACCCCAAATAAAGTGTGCGAATTTTAGCAAGCATCGACAAATACAAAAGTCTAAAACGACGAATAAATAAACAAATACTTTATAAATGTATAAAAATTTCCTGCACTCATCTTATTTTTGTCATTCCATGCAAAATCATACTGTTTTTGCGCTTATTCATTGCTAGATTCAAGCAAGTTTAAAATGGTAAATATATAAATTTACGCACAGTTTGCTGAGTTTTTTACGGTCTAATCCGATGTAATCCTTGAAGTGAAACTTAAAACTTTAAAACATCTGGCTTGTTATGATTTGCTACAAATCTTCATTAAAAATAAGGCAAATTGGCTTTTCAGATACAAGGTGAAAGTTTAAGGTGGCAGCAAGACAAGTTTGAAGTTCAGAACATTTATGCTGAATCGTTATCCGATTGCACTCAGTACACTTAGCTTATTTTTAGTAGCTTGCGGATCAACTGATCCAAGCAGGGAATATCAATCCGCTTTGCCTTCTGAGCCACAAATTACGCCCAAAACTGAAGTTCAAAATTCAGCAACTTCATGGACAGGACAAGCTACAGGTAACTTTAGAGCCTTATTGCCTTGTGACAACTGTGAACAGCATGTGATTCATTTACGCCTGAATGATGATCAAACCTTTCAACTCATCGACATTAAACGCTCGAAACAGCGCCAGCGCGAAAACCAAGTGGCGGGAACGATTCAAGCTGCTCAGGGCAACAATCAGCAAGACAAACAGAACCAACACCCATCGCAAAACACGGCAAATGAATGGTTGCTCAATACAGAAAATGGGCAAGCCTATGCACGTATTCAACTCACAGCGCACGGTCTTAAATTCAGCTTATACAATCAGAAAAAGACACAAAATCAGCAGAAAAATGAAACTCAGGTTTTCTTACATCCTGTAGAAAATATGCAAGTCAGTAATGCCCTGAAGCATGTCGATATTCAGGCTGAACACGTACAAAATGTTGAGGTCAAAGAATTAAACGACCCTGTGATGGCACACGATTATTTTCTGGCAATTCACAATCAATCTGATCAAGCATTACAATTACATGCCAATGACTTGGTTTTGGTCGATCAGCAATATCAAGAATATGCAGCCGTAGTCGATCCGCATTTTTTAGAACCAATTCCTGCACAACAAAAACAATGGATTAAGGTGTCTTTCCATTACCCTGCTTCTGTAGAGGCAGATGTGATCAAAATTAAATAGGTTACAGCTGCTGCATTTCATAAATGAAGGAACATCAATTTAAGGATGTTTCAAAGTTCTTTGACTATTTTAAATAGCCATAAAAAAACCCTGCATCAGCAGGGTTTTCTTTTAAACCATCAAGCGATTACGCGTTGAATTGGTTCATTGTGTTTTTAGCTTCGTCCGCTGCTTTAAGCGCGTTGTCACCAGAGAAAATTTCTTTGTGATCGTCACCGATGTCAGAACCAGCCATTGCTTGGTGTTTAACACAAGCGATACCACCGCGGATTTCTTTACGTTGTACGCCAGCAACATAAGCCAACATACCTTCAGAACCGAAGTAACCTTGAGCAAGCTCGTGAGTAGAAAGAGCAGCTGTGTGGTAAGTAGGCAGAGTGATCAAGTGGTGGAACACGCCTGCTTCACGAGAAGCGTCTGCTTGGAATGTACGTACTTTTTCGTCAGCTTCAGCAGCCAATTCAGAATCGTCGTACTCAGCGCTCATTAATTTAGCGCGGTCGTATGCAGATACGTCTTTACCTTCAGCAACCCAACGGTCGTAAGCTTGTTGACGGAAGTTTAAAGTCCAGTTGAACGATGGAGAGTTGTTATAAACAAGCTTCGCATTTGGAACAACTTCTTTCACACGGTTAACCATGTGTGCAATTTCTTCTACGTTTGGAGTCGCAGTTTCGATCCAAAGAAGGTCAGCACCGTTTTGTAAGCTAGTTACACAGTCAAGTACAACGCGGTCAATTTGAGTGCCTTCACGGAATTGGTACAAGCCAGAAGCTAAACGCTTAGGACGGTGTAATTTACCATCACGCTTGATAAGAATTTCGTCTTCTTTCGCTTCAGAGATGTCAATTTCTTGAGTGTCTAAGTAGCTGATGTATTGAGAAGCGATGTCGCCTGGCTCTTTAACCACTGGGATTTTTTGAGTCAAGTCAGCACCTTCAGAGTCAGTACGTGCAACGATAATACCGTCGTCAAGACCCATTTCTAAGAACGCATAACGTAAAGCGTGGATTTTAGCGATGAAGTCTTCGTGTGGAACAGTTACTTTACCAGCTTGGTGACCACATTGTTTAGCGTCAGAAACTTGGTTTTCGATTTGTAGAGCACAAGCACCCGCTTCGATCATTTTCTTAGCTAATAAGTAAGTTGCTTCTTCGTTACCGAAACCAGCGTCGATGTCCGCAATGATTGGCACAACGTGAGTTTCAAAGTTGTCGATTTGAGCAGTGATTTCAGCAGCTTTAGCAGTATCACCAGCGTCTTGTGCTTTTTTAAGTGCGCGGAACAAATCGTTTAATTCTTTCGCGTCAGCTTGACGTAAGAATGTGTAGATTTCTTCGATCAATGCAGGAACAGAAGTTTTTTCGTGCATAGATTGGTCAGGAAGTGGACCGAATTCTGAACGAAGTGCAGCAACCATCCAACCAGAAAGGTAGATATAACGGCGTTCAGTAGTACCGAAGTATTTTTTGTTCGCAATCATTTTTTGTTGCGCAACAAAACCGTGCCAGCAACCTAAAGATTGAGTGTATTTGCTTGAATCAGCATCATAAGCAGCCATATCACGACGCATAATCGCAGCTGTATATTTAGCAATATCTAAACCAGTTTTGAAACGGTTTTGCATTTGCATACGCGCAGCATCTTCAGGACTGATGTCTGCCCAAGTGTTGCCGAATTTTGCTTTTAATTCGCGGATTGCATCAATCGCTGTTTGGTATGTAGTCATGATATTGTACCCTGTAATATTATTTAGGATTTATCAATCGAAGGCTAAATCGCGCTTATGCTTGATTGCTCAGATTTAGAGCACTTCGTTACGATGAATACAGAGTAGAGTGACTGAATGAATTAATCCAATATTCTCGTGTAATTCTCGGTATTTTTTAAAAAAATGTATAGATCAAAGTCTTAATTCACAAAAACAATAAAAACACAACATATTGATTTTAAAAACCTTATTTAGAAAATTAATCAAATATCTTTGCTTACAAATTCATCTCTGTGCCGATATTTTCTGCATTAGACTTAAGTCTTGCATTTCATAAAAAATGCTTGCATTGGCGATTTCTGCCATTTTTTAGCAAAATTTTGCTGCTTTTCAGCACAATGTAAGTGCATAAGTTTCATACAAAATAGAATCTGCTATCAGTTCTGCCAATGCTTTTAAGTGTTTTTGCATTTAATATTAAAAAGTATAGATGCAGTGCTAGGCAGCTTACATTTCTTTAGGAAATAATGATGGGGCTGGCTGTTTTTATTCAGATTTTTTGCTATTTATCTCGTCGATTTTTTCATCATAATTTATACACAAGCCTTACGGCTTATGGCATAATTCCAATAATTTAGTGATTTTATTTTCGGTATTTATTTTATGAATCTGGAGCGGGTTGATCTTAATCTATTAATTTATCTTGACGTCTTACTTCGTGAAAAAAATGTAACCCGTGCTGCAGAACAATTGGGCGTTACCCAACCTGCGATGAGTAACATTTTACGTCGTTTGCGCAATTTATTTAATGATCCCCTGCTGATTCGTTCTTCTGAAGGCATGACGCCAACTGAACGTGCCTTAGAATTACAACCGCGTATCCGCGATGCCTTATCTGACCTTTCTATGATTTTGGAGCCGCGTACTGAGTTCCGCCCTTATACTTCAAATCGTGTATTTCGGATTATGACCTCCGATTACGCAGAAGCCACATTAGTCCCACGCTTGGTTAAAGCTTTACGCTCTGAAGCACCTAATGTGGTATTAGACTTTTTAACCCCGAGTGATGTGTCTTATCGCGACATGGAACAAGGTAAAGTCGATTTGGCGATTAACCGTTTTAATGAAATTCCACAAAGTTTCCATCAGGTTTTAGTTTGGCGTGATAGTTTTTCTTGCCTGCTCAATCACAAACACCCTGCTGCCAATAACCTGAATTTAAAAAGCTACTTAGATGCACAACATATTTGGGTTTCTAAAACAGGTATGGGCGTTGGTTTTGGTGTGAATCCAGAGAAACAAGCGGGACTGGGTTGGATTGATCAAGCTTTAGAGCGTATTGGACAAAAACGTAAAATTTCGGTGTTTACCCGTCATTATCAAATGCCTGCACTACTCGCGTCTAATGTAGATTTAGTCGCAACCTTACCTACACGTATTGCGCGCTTACAAGCCAAAAGCCAAAGTTTACTGATTAAAGACCCACCATTTTATATTCCAGAATTTGAATTAAAGATGGCATGGTGTCCGTTGTTACATCATCACCCTGCACACCGTTGGTTACGCCAATTGATTTTATATGTAGCGCGCCAAATGATTGAAGAAGAAAACCGTGAGTTTTTACTGAATAACTCTCAATTTTCAGCCTATTAATTAAAAATTCACTGAACTTATTGGTACAAACGCTTATACTCAGATGAGGAATATTTCGATATTCCTCATTGTTTAATCATGATTTAATAAAGATTCAAATTGTTATATTTAAAATAATATAATCCACAGGTGGATTCGTGAGCCTCTTCCAGAATATTGTTATTATCCTCATCCTCATTGTCGGAGCTGGTTTTTTATCGCTGACTGAAATTGCGTTGGCTGGTGCACGTAAAGTTAAACTGAAAATTCTAGCCGAATCAGGCGATGAACGTGCCCAAAAAGTTTTAGACCTACAAGAAAACTCAGCTGATTTTTTTGCTGCCTCACAAATTGGCTTAAACGCAGTTGCCATTTTAGGTGGTATTTTAGGTGAAGGCGCATTCCGTCCTTATTTTTACAACTTAGTTGTGCGCTTCTATCAAGGACCATGGGCTGAAACGCTTAGTTTTGCCTTGTCATTTACCTTAGTGACTTCGCTGTTTATTTTATTTGCCGACCTAATGCCTAAGCGTTTGGCAATGATCGCCCCTGAAAAAATTGCGGTATCGGTGATTAATCCGATTCAAATTTTTATTCGGATATGCAAGCCTTTGGCATGGATGATTAATGCGATTGCCAACGTGCTGTTCCGTTTATTCAAAGTAAACACCACGCGCGAAGACAATATTACATTTGATGATATTTCTGCAGTCATGGATGCAGGCGCTCAAGCAGGTGTTTTACAAAAGCAGGAACATCACTTTATTGAAAACGTGTTTGAACTTGAAGAACGTAACGTGCCTTCGAGTATGACTACACGTGAAAATGTGGTGTTTTTTACCCTAAAGGAATCTGAAGCCAGTATTCGTCAAAAACTTGCAGAATATCCTTATTCCAAATTTTTGGTCTGTAGCGAAAATATTGATGATGTTATTGGCTATGTCGATGCCAAAGATATTCTGGTCAGAATCCTCAATAATCAATCTTTACTGCAACTGAATGAAAGCACCATCCGTAATGTATTGACCATTCCAGATACACTCACGCTGTCTGAAGTCTTAGATCGTTTCCGCTCGACCAAAGAAAAATTTGCCGTGGTGATTAATGAATATGCTTTGGTTGTGGGCGTGATTACCCTGTCTGATATTATGATTACTGTGATGGGCGATTGGGTAACACCTATTGAAGAAGACCAGCAAATTATTAAACGTGATAACAATTCTTGGCTGATTGATGGCAGCACGCCAATTGAAGACATTAAACACGCGCTGCAAATTGATGAAATGCCAGATGATGAAAATTATGAAACCATTGCAGGTTTTATGATGTATAAGCTGCGTAAAATCCCTCGCCCTGCCGATTCTGTACTTTTTGATGGTTATAAATTTGAAGTGGTCGATGTCGATCATTTTAAAATTGACCAACTTTTAGTAACACGAATTGTAGAAACACAGGAAATACAAAACAACACTGAAGCAGATGGTTGACATACTCCCACCACTTTCGTTTTCACTCAAGTGGGGGATTCTAAAAGCAAAGCTCTTAGGCGACTTCCTCACGGATTTCGCTTGCTTTCTGCTTCTTAGGGCGACCTTTACCGCATCCACCCT
>NZ_VPCW01000012.1:0-63327 GCF_013418015.1 Acinetobacter sp. YH12211 | reverse complement strand
GCCTATTTAAGTGATGTGCTGAAAAGGTTGCCGACACATAAAGTGACTCAGATTGAAGAATTGCTACCACACCGCTGGAAACCTGAACCGAATTAAAAAATAGGCATGGGGTTCAGCGGACGCTTACCCCCAAGACACAGACTTTGCCCTATTAAAAATAATAACCAACAACTTTACAAAACCCTCACACTTCAGGATAAAAGGCATAAAAAAGCAGATAACCGTCATACAACGGTTATCTGCCTATTTTTAATCAATTTTTTAAAGTGTTATGTACTTCGCAGTTTAAGCCTGTGTTACAGGAATACGTAACTCTTTGGGCAAACTAAAGGTAATGTTTTCTTCACGACCTGCCAGCTCTTCAGGGGCACTTGCACCCCAGTCTTGCAAACGCTGAATCACTTGTTTAATTAAAATTTCTGGTGCAGATGCGCCCGCAGTTACACCAATTTTTGTATTTGCTTTAAACCATGCTTGGTTTAATTCATCGGCATTATCCACCAAATAGGCGTGTTTCCCCATACGTTCAGCCAACTCACGTAAACGGTTAGAGTTAGATGAATTTGGCGAACCCACCACCAACACCACATCACATTGATTGGCCAAGTCACGTACAGCATCTTGACGATTTTGGGTGGCATAACAAATATCGTCTTTACGTGGCCCTTGAATATTCGGATATTTTTGGCGCAAGGCATCAATCACTTTGGCTGTATCATCAATCGACAAAGTAGTTTGCGTTACAAAAGCGACTTTATCTGGATGCTGAACCGCAAGTGCAGCCACATCATCTTCATCTTCTACCAAATAAATTTCGCCGCCATTTTTCTTGTCGTACTGACCCATCGTCCCTTCAACTTCGGGGTGTCCTTCGTGACCAATTAAAATCGCCTCTGTGCCTTCACGCGCATATTTGGTGACTTCAATATGTACTTTGGTGACCAACGGACAAGTCGCATCAAATACTTTTAAGCCACGACGCTCCGCTTCTTGCTGCACTGCTTTAGATACGCCATGTGCACTAAAAATTACGATGTTGTCATCGGGCACTTCATCTAGCTCATCGACAAAAATCGCGCCGCGTTGGCGTAAGTCATCTACCACAAATTTATTGTGTACCACTTCGTGACGTACATATATAGGGGGGTTAAAACACTCAAGGGCACGATTTACAATCGCAATTGCTCGGTCTACACCTGCACAAAAACCACGTGGATTCGCCAATACAATTTCCATAGAACCCTCTATGTTAAAGTTAAATAGGTCGGATGTTTAAAAAATTATGCCAACAAAAGCCATCTTGGCTATTTTGTTTAAGGGGCGTCTACTCTAAAATAGAGAAGATATTTTATCATATCAGGAAAAATATCATGTCGGGTCTATTGTTTGTCGTTTCTGCCGCTTCAGGAACAGGCAAAACATCCCTCGTTAAAGCCCTGCTTGAGCGTGTGAATAATTTACACGTTTCAGTTTCTCACACAACACGTGGTCAACGTCCCGGCGAACTCGATGGTGTGCATTATCACTTCACGCAAAAACAAGATTTTATTGACTTGGTAGAGCAAGGCGGTTTTATTGAATATGCAGAAGTGTTTGGCAACTATTATGGTACCGCGCAAGCCACGGTTAAAGAGCAGTTAGCCAAAGGTCACGATGTGTTACTTGAAATTGACTGGCAAGGCGCTCAGCAAGTACGCAATCTTTTTCCTGAATCGAAGCAAATTTTTATTCTTCCACCAAGTCAGTTTGATTTACGCGAGCGTTTATCTAACCGTGGCACCGATGCTGTCGATGTGATTGAGCATCGTCTAGGCTGCGCAGTTGAAGATATGCAGCAATATGTCAATTTTGACTATGTGATTATTAATGATGACTTTAATAAGGCCCTGCACGATTTAGAATCTGTGATTACCGCCAATCGTTTGGTGATGGCACAGCAGGCGCATCGTCATCAAGCCTTGATTGAAAAGTTAATTAGCCCGCCAAGCGCGTGATTAAAACTTGAGTCTATAGGCAAAGCACCTTATACTGCACAGTCTGTTTAAATTTACTATTCAAACGAGAATTCTTATGGCACGCGTTACCGTTGAAGATTGTTTAGACCATGTAGACAACCGCTTTGAGCTTGTACTAGTGGCAAGCAAGCGCGCGCGTCAATTGGCTCGTCAAGGCATTGAGCCAACTGTAGAGTGGGACAATGACAAGCCAACTGTAGTGGCATTACGTGAAATTGCTGTGGGTCATGTGTCTAAAGACATTTTGAAACAACGTGATCAAGATTATCAAACTTCGAGTCTTGACCTCGCACTTTCAGCAAATAACTTGAATTTAGATGGTTTTTCTTTCCAATAAGAACGACTTTCTGAAAAAGCCTAGTTTTTTACTAGGCTTTTTTGTTGTCTGAACTTTAATCTTGCGCTAAAAACCGTTATAACATAAGGATTAAGACCTGATTTTAAATGGTCTAATGACCTTATGTTTTGGTACAAAAAAAATTGACAAGTCATGCAATATGCTTTTCATTATAAGGTCTAACTGTAGATTCGTTATCACTTGTATTTTAAAGGGTGTTATATGCCAGGCACGATGGTCAGCCAAGCCAAACAACAGCTTCAAGCCATGATCGAACCTTACCTTAGCGTAAGTGAAGTCGAACAGGTGCTTACGGCTTGCGATTATGCCGAGCATGCGCATGATGGCGTTACCCGTAAAAGTGGTGAACCGTATGTGTTACACCCGATTGCGGTCAGTTGTATTTTGGCGCACATGCGTTTGGATGCTGACACGCTCATTGCTGCCCTATTGCATGACGTCATTGAAGATACTGACTACAGCAAAGATGACATCACAGAAAAATTCGGACGTACCGTTGCTGAACTGGTCGATGGTGTAACCAAGCTGAGCCATTCCAGCGACAAGGAATACAACAAAGCCGCATCGTTCCGTAAAATTCTGCAAGCGACCTTACAGGATCCACGTGTCATTATTGTGAAACTGGCAGACCGCTATCACAACATGACCACTTTAGATGCGCTGCGACCAGACAAACGCGCACGTATCGCCCAAGAAACCTTTGATGTATTTGTACCCATGGCACGTATCGTGGGTATGAATGAAATGGCAGATAACCTCGAACATCTGTGTTATCAAAATCTTGATTTAGATATGTATAACGATGTGCAAGCTGCCCTGTTGCACACCAAGCCAAAACGCTGCGAATACCAATCTAAATGGGAACAAAACCTTGCCGACCTGCTGCAAGACAATCAAATTACCGGTCGTATTAAAAAGAAAAATAACAACATTGAATTACTGCGCCACTTTGTTAAAAACGATATTGATCTACAAGAACTGACCCACAGCCATGCGTTTGAAATTATTTTACAAAGCATTGCCGACTGTGACCGTTTGGCCGATATTTTACGTGATAGCTTTCAGGTCTTGCATTATGAAGATCATATCCGTCGCCCTCTGCCAGGCGGTAACCAATCACTCATGATGCGTCTAAAAGGTGAGCAAACCACCTTATCACTCACCATTCAAACCGAATTAATGCGTAAAGCCGCACGTTTTGGTGTGGTCTTAGGTGAAAACGCACCACAAGCCTGTCGTTCTGCCATTCAAGCCTCTATGAAAAGCTTGAACGTGTTGATTGATGGTGAGTGTGCCAAAACCACATTTAGCGATTTACTGGATTACCTGCATCAAGAGAAAATTCATGTCTATACCCCACACGGACATTTACATGAATTGCCACAAGGCGCCACCGCAGTAGATTTTGCTTATGCAGCCAGTTTGTTCTTAGGTAACCACGCAGTCGGTACAAAAATTAATGGTGAAAGCAAACCACTTTCGACGCCACTGATTAGCGGGCAAGTGGTCGAAATCATCACCGATGTTTTAGCCACACCAAACCCAGACTGGCTTAGTTTTATTAATACCCAAAAAGCCCGTCGTGCCTTACAAAACATTCTGCGTGATCAGGATATTGAAGAACAGCGTTTGGTGGGGCAGCAAGCCCTGAACCGTGCGCTAAAATTGTTTAATCACTCGATTCAAGACCTAACCGAAGCAGATTGGTTAAATGTGTTGCAATGGCGTCATATCGACTCCAAAGACCGTTTATTTGAGCAAATTGCAGTCGGTGATTTATTACCGCAGTTGGTGGCGAACCACATTTACGCTCTCGATCAGGACAGCAGCGAACATTCTGACCGTCTGATCCAAGGCACAGAAGGCATTGACGTGAAATATGCACACTGTTGCAATCCTGTGCTGGGCGATCCGATTCAGGGCAACTTGTCACGTCGCGGTTTGATTGTGCATCGTGCGCGTTGCAATAACTTACTGCATGAGCAACATCAACATCCTGAAAATATCATGCCGCTACAATGGACTTCAGAAGATGTGGATGACGTGAGTTTTACCGCTTACCTCAGCATTGATATGGATATGAATGACGAACAAATTTCCGATTTGATCTATCAATGTCGTAAGGCCAAAACGGGTGTAGAGATGGTACGCAGCCACGATGGCAAAACCTATGTGAATATTGTGGTGAATAACCGTAAGCAAATTGCCAAAATTATTCGTGATTTGCGTATGCACTTCGGTTTCCCACGAATTAGCCGTTTAACGCGCCCCATCAGCATTGTAGAAGAAGCCAAAGCTTGTTAATTAATGTGGCTGCATTGTTTACTGTGCCGCACATTCACCGCTTTTGCATTATTGACTCATAAGGCTACTGAAATGCAGTCTGATGGTCTATGATGTTTATAAATTATTTTAGGAGAAATCAATGTCTCGCCAAGTCATCCATACTGAAAATGCACCTGCAGCAATTGGTACTTACTCTCAAGCCATTTTAGTGGGCAATACTGTTTATTTATCAGGTCAAATTGGTTTAGACCCATACAGCATGGAATTGGTAGAAGGGATTGAAGCGCAAATTCGCCGCGTATTTGATAACTTAAAAGCCGTTTGCGAAGCGGCAGGTGGCTCTTTGGCCGATATTGCCAAGCTCAATATTTTCCTGACCGATTTATCTCACTTCCAATTGGTCAATCAGATTATGGGTGAATACTTTGCACAACCTTACCCTGCGCGTGCAGCCTTAGGTGTGGCCAGCTTACCTAAAGGTGCTTTAGTTGAAATGGATGGCGTTGTGATTATCAATTCATAAGTCATTATCATTCAAATACTTAAAAACAAATAAACGATGCCACCTATTAAGTGGCATTTTTTAATTCAAAAACCCAATTACAATAAATGACTTTTCAAATGATTTATATTGACAAACGATAATAATTATCAATAATAACACTTATCTTATTTCAATTATTGTGGTTGCATTCATGTACGTTTGCTTGTGCCGTGGTATTACAGATCAAGACATTAAAGAAGCCGTTGCCAATGGTGCAGACAGCTATCGTGAAATTCGCGATATGTTTGACTTGGGCACCTGTTGTGGTCGCTGTGCGCCTGAAACTCGCGCCATCATTAGCGATGAAATTGCACAAATTGCGTCTCGTCTCGCCATTGCTGCATAAATCTCATATTTTCTAATACATTTCCCCACATTTAGTTATTTAAATTTTTACCGTGTTTTTCCTCCCCCGCTTCCGACTACATCGGGTTTTTCTTGGCTTACATTTTTCCACATTGCCTAGCCAATTGTTTTTGATTGCGATTTTCATTTGCGGTTCCCTAAATCACTCGCCATTTTGCCCAGTCTTGTTTAAGATAGAAATATAGATTGCCTTAAGCGGTTTAAGGCAGAAATTGTTGATGGAGTGCTGCAATGAAAGGCAATCGTGATGTGATTAATCAACTCAACCAAGTTTTGTATCATCACCTGACTGCAATTAACCAATATTTTTTACATTCACGTATGTTTAATGATTGGGGCATTGAACAACTCGGCTCGGCTGAATATAAAGAGTCGATTCGTCAAATGAAACATGCTGACAAAATTATTGAACGTATTTTATTTTTAGAAGGGCTGCCAAATTTACAACACTTGGGCAAATTGTATATCGGTCAGCATACAGTTGAAGTTTTGAACTGCGATGTGCGTAAAGTCCAAGAAAATATTGAAGCGATTCAAAAAGCGGTGGTTTTAGCAGAGCAACAATTGGACTATGTAACCCGTGATTTGGTTCAGGAAATTCTGGAGAAAGAAGAAGAGTACCTAGACTGGGCAACGACACAGCTTGATTTGGTTGAAACTGTGGGTATTGAAAACTATATTCAAAGCCAACTCTAAGATTCATCTGGTTTAGATAACTCAAAAGACTGGTTTTCCAGTCTTTTGTTTTTTGGGGCACTTTACCTAAAATTCAGTATCTTGCCTATCTCTAATGAAGAAGCTCTCAATATCAATATATTTTACTTATGCGCATTTTAAATTCTTGGATTTATAAAAAAGTATTTATAACGCAAAAAAATGTTTCATGGGTTGCATCTGTTGATGCAATATCCGAATAATAAAAATTCCATAATCCTGTTTTTTATAAAAAATAGCATGTTGATGATGATCGTGACGGCGTATTCCCTCGCCAATATCTACACATGCATAACCAATCAGCGGTGAACTCACTAACAAATGAAAGGTATTTTCCAAATGTTGCGTGTATTGGTCAGCTTGAGCTACACCAAAATTAAGTAAGGTGTATTCATAAATAGCAGTGAAGTCGTCGACAGCTAAATTTGATAGCTTATACACGATGCTTCTGCTTCACTTGAGCCGCAATATCTTTTAGGCTAAGTGTACTTTCTCCACTGTTCTCACCTGCTTCAATCGCTTGCTTTAAAGCTGCAGTTTGATTTTCTTGCTGCTCCAATAATCTTAGTGCAGATCGCATCACTTCACTGGTTGAACCATAACGTCCAGATTCAATCAGTTTGCTCACAAAGTTATCGAGTTGTGGGCCAATTGTTACACTTGTAGTTCTCGCCATCAGCATGCCTTATTGTGTGAATAGATCATACAATTCTAACACAACTCCCTTTATCTGAACAAAAGTTCAGCATCTCTTTAAATTTTCGCACATGAAATCAATTTTATAATGAATACCCCCTCTCTTTTTAAAGAGAAGTTGGGAGAGATTTTCAACATTGAAAATTTTCACCATATTTGGCTCACTATTTTCAAATCCCCCTCCTTGCGCTACACAAATCAGCGCGGCTTTGCCTCATCCAATAAAGTCGCATAATCTACATTGACCTGCCACAAAGTGCTTAACAACCATAATTGCTTTTTGGCTTCTGCTTCATAACCGTTAAATGCTAATACGCGTGCATATTTCAATAAATCGTAGCGGGTTGGATAATTCAACACAATTTCATGGATATCCTGCAATTGTTCAGGCGTTTGTAGGCTATACGGATTTAATCGAATCCACGCAATGCGGCGGTTAAATTCTTCTAGTACAAAAATATGGTTTTGATTGGTGATTTTTTCAGGTGTGTGTTCGTAGCGTACCGACTGATTCAATTTAGGCACCATCACCTCATAATCACGATAAATCAGCATCAACAACAATGCGCCAAGTACAAAAGTACTGCGTAAATAAATTGCAGATAAAGAGAAGCTTTTGAACACCCGTTGTGATTGAACCATGCCGATGATAAAACCTACAGGCAGCAAGAAGTAGGCATAGTTTTGTGGAAATTCAAGCATGGCATGTACGCTAAATGCACCGAGCATTAAAATCCCCACAACCGATTCCACCGACTGGGTATGTTTATGCAGTTGGTAGCCGCAATAACCCAGATACGCCAAAAATGGCACGCCCAGTAACACACCATTCCAAAGTAAAAAGTCCAAAATAAAATTGTGTGCGCTACGAATCCACACAGGGCCTTGCACAAATTCGCTAATCGTGACATACGCCACACTGGTTTGATGCCAACCATAGCCCCACCACGGTTGATGTTCAATCGCAGCAAGCATTTGCTGCCAAATTGCCAAGCGTGACATATCACCTGTGGCACGTTGTACCACGTCACGAGATTGAACCGAAAGGTCTGCATTTTGTGAGAGCAATTGACTAAAAGCAGGTACGATAAAAATCAGCCCGATAAATGCGGCAAACCACAGCAAGCTATAGCGAAATTTAATCCGCATCACGCCACGGTATTGTTGATAGCTCAAATAGGTCATGAGACACAGTGACGCCAACCATGAAGAACGCGACTGACTCAGTACCACACCCACCAAAATCATGGCAGCTGCAATCACAATCCACACGGTTTTAAGTTTTTGTTTTTCGTATAAATATAGGCATGCCATGAGTGACATTACCAAAAAGGTCGCCATATTATTCGGTTGGGCGAAATTGGCATAAGGACGTTGCCCAATTCTTATATCCACCATAATAGGTAGATATTGATCGAGTGTGAGCCACTGGCAAATGGCCATGAATGCGGTAATACTTCCCACGCCAAGCAGCACATAACTAAGGCCTGTAAAGATGCGTTCACGTTCGCTGTTGTTTTGCGTAAGGTTATAGCCCAAAATGATCGCAAACCAAAAACTAAAGATATACACACTGCTGAGCAAGGCTTTGTCAAAGAAGTAGACTAAGCCAAAGCCCCACTGAATGAGTGGAACACTGCACAGTGCCAGTAAGGGCAGGCTGATTTTAGGAATCTGTAATTTTTCTTTAAATAGGCAAGCGGCAAGCGCAAACAAAGCAAAAAATGCGTAGAGTTCGCCTGTATAGGTCACCCACGGGCGGTAGTGAATGGGTAATAACCATGCAAGGGAGATGAGGATAGCGGCTAAAAATAGCAAGGCAGATTTCATAGGAAAAAATAGACTAAAAACTGGCTCTATCTTATATTTTTTTTGGCAAGATGATAGTGCTTTGTACGGCAAGTTTGATTGGAATTCTGCCAGTTTTGCAATGGAGTGATTGCGTGGGGAATACTTAGATTCCCCATTTTTCAATTTAAGATATTATTTCCATGGTCTTAGATCTACTATTTTGATGATAGATGCGGATTCTTTATTGACTAAGACCACCATATCTATTGCATTGGCTTTCAAAGGTAACCACGCATCTGCTTTTGGATATTTGGCTAAATTTTTTTCAACGTCTGTTTTTTGGTTGTAGCGTTGCAGTTCTACAAGCGGTAATGCACGTTGCTGAATTTGAGCTTTTACACTAGACAACTTAACATAACGTTCTGGATGTTGAGCAAGCGAAACTCCCGAAAAAACCTCATCAAACATTTCTTTACTACGTTGTTCCCTATCTAACGAAAGTTGCATTGCTATAAATTGAGGACCCAACCATGAGGGATATTGATATTCAGGCCGAGCTTTTTGAAGGTTCTCATCAATAATTTCATTATTTTTAACTAATTCAAAACGATCAACACTATAAACTATCCACACTGGTCGTCCCTGCGCTATAGTATATACGCCATAACACAAAGCTGAAAGCTGAATTAAAATAATAACCGTTAAATCAAATTTTAATGTTTTTTTACCATCTTTATAAACCAATAAGCCTAATACAGGTCCAATAATCACATCTATCATTAACATCATTAAAAAGATATGAGTAACATTTACAGCTTTTGCCAGTGGAGATGGGTACCAAATAAAAAAAACCATTCCCACGACAATACTAGCAATAAATAACGAAATGCAAAAATGGCCTAGAAAAAATTTAACTCTTTTGCTCATATTCATAAACATATTGAATTATCGACAATTTATTGGTAAATACTTGGATTCAATTCCTGTGGCATCTGGTTTAGCCTGACATTTCCAAGCACGTACCTCCTTAGAAGTAGCAGTAGCAAAATCACTTGCAACAGATGGATGAGTCATAGCACCATCGCTATATGGTACCAGTTCTAAATTCACTTTTGCGCCTAGTTCTGGAAGATTTTGTGCTTTCACTGAAATCAATCCATCCGCATTTGTCGCAATAATTGCAACCTTACTTGATGCTCCCGATGCAGCACCACAACTAAATTCTGAACCAGTAGTTGGGGGTGAAGTAAATCCAGATTGGGATGCTTCTGTTACCGCTGTGCGACAGACAGCAGTTGCCATCACCACTTCTGAAACTTTAGTACGTATCACATAATCGTTATATGCAGGAAGAGCAATTGCACTTAATATACCTACAATTGCAACAACAATCATCAGCTCAATTAAAGTAAACCCATTTGCTGTCATTTTTTATCTCCCCACTCTATCTAGTAAATGGGTGCAAAAACAATGCCAAAAAAATTAATAATATATTCAAACATTTAACAAAAACACATTCTAGTATCTGTCAATAAACGACATTATTTGTCATTTATTAATTCCTTCTTGCCGCAGAAATAAGCTTATTTTTTCTTCAGTTAATTGCTCTTTATAAAAAGCATTAAAAAGTTTTAACATACGCTTCATCTCTTTCTCTTGACCATTTAAATACAGAATCTGGATATAGCGATATAAAACTGGTCTATCAGGATAACGATAAACAACTTTACGCATTCGTTCCAATTGTTGTGCAGAAATATCTGTACTGATAGGTTGGCGTACATACCATATATATTCGCTTAATTGATTAAGTAATATGGCTTTAGGCTCAATACCGTTTATATTAATATTACGCAGTTGCACATTCTCATAACGCATGAGTTCATGTTCACTTTCATTTTTTTTATAATCATAAATAATAATAATCAATAAAAATGTAAGTACTACACTATATAAAAAATATATTTTTTTATCTAAATAGAAAGACTTTATCAATTGATCTTGTTTTCCACATATTATTCCTAAAAGAAACCCCATTGGCAATAAGAAGTAAGCATAAGCAAATGGATATTCCAGCATACTATGTGTAAAAATAGCACCAACCATACTCAACAATATAATCGATTCTTTATCCTTTGATCTAATTGCCACTTTAAGTAAAAAAAACACAATTAAACAGGATATTATAAAACCTAATATCACACCATTCCAGATCATTAGATCTAAAAATAAATTATGACTGTAACCTAAAATAGGATGTTTTATAAAGTCTGTACTATTCGATAACTGTGCAATATTTAATTGTCCCCAGCCATATCCCCAGAAAGGGCTATCTTTTAAAATAAATAAAATTTGTTGCCATTGATAAAGACGATCTAACCCTGTTGTTGCTCGTTCAGTCGCACTTTGCAAATAAGAAACACCTAAAAAATTGGCTAAAGATGGTAAAGCAATCCATAAACTTAGAAATACTCCTCCCCACCCAATTATATAAAGAGGTCGAATATACATTGCTATCTGTTTATTCTTAATCAACCACCAAACTAAAAAGCAAATATAAAATACCCATGCTGTTCTTGATTGAGCCAAGACAATACCACACAGGAGGAAAAAAGCTGTCAGACAAGCCACCCATTTATTAATTTTTTTATTTTCAAAAAGATAAAAGACAGACATTATTCCCATTATTAATAATGTAGATAATTGATTCGGTTGTGCCATATTTGCAAAAGGTCGCCCTTTGGGTGGTAGATCAACGGTCCAAATATTTCCTGTAAACAACAACCATTGTCGCAACTGAATCCAGACTGAAATAATACTTGCAAATAATAATATACTAATAAGACCTAATATAATTTTTTCCTTTTTTGATGATTCTATTTTCTGAACATTAAAACCAACAATAAAGATTGTGATAAAACCTAAAATATAAAGAAAATTTATAACAAATTCCCCACTAAAATAAATAATACCCAATGAATATTGAATAGATAGAATAAAAATAAGGGTAATCAAAAAGAATATATGATAAGGGATTTCAATTTCTTTTTTTTGAAAAAGACTATAAGCCAATAATAGAGCTGCAATAAACATACAACTATCTTGATAAAAAGATAGCCAAGGTTGGTAATGATTTGGCAAAAGATATGCTAATAGACAAAAAAAAGCAGCGAATAGATAAATAATTTTCATTCTTATACAAACTCTAAATATAAAAAAAGAGGGTTACCCCTCTTTTTTTATCAACTAAATATTAACGGCAAGAAGCTGGTAAGTATTTAGCTTCGATACCATTAGCACCAGTAGCATCACCACCTACACACTGCCAAGCTTTAACTGGTTTTAATGTACCATCTGTAGCACGTGAATAGTCTGAAGCAGTCATTACAGTTGTTGAGTTTGGATCAGAATATGGTTGGAAACTAACCCACAAATTCGAAGTACCCAACTGTCTGATATTTCTTGCCTTAACAGAAACCCTTCCTGCTTCACTTGTAGTAATTTGTTCAACATATTGAGAAATAGGCGAACCTGAACTACCCGCTTCACCGCAACCAAATTTATCAGCTGCTGCTGGTGCTGCAGCAAAACCTGTTTGTGATGCTTCAGAAACAGCTGTACGACACGTAGAAGCAGCTAAAACCACTTCAGATACTTTTGCACGAGCCGTATAGTCTTGGTAAGCAGGTAACGCTACCGCAGCCAAAATACCAATGATCGCGACAACGATCATCAATTCGATGAGTGTAAAACCTTTTTGCATCGTATTCATAAACATTCTCCACAAATGTTGTTAATTTAATTATAAGCTTTGTAAGCTATTTTAATATTAGCACTAAACGTGCCAACTTTTATTATAGACAATTCCCACAAAAAAACAGCACCTTACACATAAAAAATTTAAGACTTTTAATTTGACTGTGTATTATTGTTAAAAAGTGACAAATATTGTCAGGTGGAAATTGTAAATTTAACAAATTTTGTCAATTTTAGAGCAATAAGTCACGTTTTTTAATTTTAGAAATAAATTCATCACAAATTTATTTGAATTTTCGATTCAAATTTCAGCAAATTTAACTTGTGTACGGTGCTTATATTTTGTACTCACATAGCTTCCCTTTTTGAAAAAGATGAGCCAAATGTAGTGAAAGCTGCCAATGTTTAAAAATCACTCCTATGTTCTTTTTAAAAAACAGAAGAATTAAAAAAGGAAACGACACCAACAACCCTCACCCCAAAATAATCGGAGCATTGCTCAATTCATTTTGCTGATCTAGCAGCTGGCGGTCATAAAAAGCATCCAAAATTTCACCAATTTCATTCACACATGCTATCACTGCTTGCCTATACTGCTGCTGTGCCAAACCCTGCACCATATGCGCACAGACCTCATCCCACACCTGTTGAGTGGTCGCTGTTTTAATGCCACGGTCTATCACAATTTCCACCTTGCGCTCACACAAATTCAGGTACAGCAAAACCCCACTGTTCAGTTCAGTATCCCAAACACCCAATTCTGCGAATAATTGGTGTGCACGGGTATGCGTATCTATCGTATACGCCAAACGCGAGGGTAAACAACCTTCAATCACCACCTGAATTTCACCTACATTCCCATGTTCAGCAGCAGTCACTGCTTCTGCAATGGCATGTTGATCCTGCGCATTAAAAAAACGTTTAGTGGCAGGTAAATAAAAGAAATGCTTCAGCCAACGCTTTACACTCGGACGCGCTGCAATCTCCATTTTCGGTTGAGTAATAATTTCTGTTGTATCTGTTGTGGTTACCATGATCCTGATGCTCCTCCCCCACCAAAGCTACCACCGCCGCCGCTATAGCCACCGCCACCCAAACCGCCGCCGCCAAAACCACCACCACGTCCGCCTCCACGCCCTGCAGAGGACAAGAAAATTTGGAAAATGGTCTGTGCAATGGCAGTGATGAGTAAAAAGAAAATTCCCGCGCCAATCATTAAACTGGTGATTAAGCCTGCACCATTGACCAAACCTGCCACTGTACCTGCCACGGCAGCGGTTGAAGCACTTAAGCGTTTTCCAACAATCAGTGAGCCAATTACCCCTGCAATTAAAATAAATAAAGCAGTGCTCAAGGTTTTTTCACGCGCCTGTTGTTCTTGCAGCGCTTCTTCATGGCGTTGTTTCAACTCTTGCGCCGCTTGTGCAGCAACTTCTGGATCTAGGTTTAAAATCCGTTCAATTTCTGCGACGCCTGCATCTATGCCTTGTGCATATTGCGCTTGTTTAAAATACGGTGTAATGCGTTGGTTAATAATCCGACTGACCACAATATCGGGCAGCACGCCCTCTAAACCATACCCCGTTAAAATCTGAATACGGCGGTCATTGACTGCAATTGCCATCAACACACCATTGTCTTGCTTGGCAGAACCGAGCTGCCATTGTTCTGCGACCCGCATGGCAAAATCAAAAATATCTTCCTGTC
Organism: Acinetobacter sp. YH12211; assembly: GCF_013418015.1. Classification (NCBI taxonomy): domain Bacteria; kingdom Pseudomonadati; phylum Pseudomonadota; class Gammaproteobacteria; order Moraxellales; family Moraxellaceae; genus Acinetobacter; species Acinetobacter sp. YH12211. Next base: position 49,094 of record NZ_VPCW01000012.1, on the reverse strand, counting down.
CTGTAGTCGGAACAATCACCACCCCAATTTGCGCTTTGGCTTGTTGATGTAAATTTAAAATCCGCTGGCTGATTTGCTGTTTTTCTGCAACAGTGAGCAAATTGGCTTGATCGACTACGGGCTGATTCAAGGTCGGCAAAGCACGTATAGATTCACCTTCTGCCATATCATGGGCAATTTTCGGTTGCTGAACGGGTGTTTCCGCAGGTGCTTGCTGAGTGCTCGCTGTAGACTGGCGTGAGTTTGCAAGATCTGGGATAGGGTTGGCATTTTGAGGATGCTGTTGCTGCACAATTTTACCCAGCACCACAGCTTCGGCAGTTTCATCAGTTGCTGTAGCAACTTCACTAAATGCCAAGCCACTAAAACACATGACAACCATCAGCAGCAGCATCTGCCCAAGATTTATACAGGTCTTGCTGTGCGATTGCTGCATCCAAACATCCTCCTAGGCGTTATTCAAACGAAACTTTCGGTGCTGTTTGTGCGCTTTGCTCGGCACTGAAGTTTGGTTTGGTGTCCATACCAATGACTTTTGCGGTCATCACTTGCGGGAATTGACGTGCATAGCTGTTAAAGTCTTGCACTGTGCTGATGTAACGGTTACGCGCCACGGCAATACGGTTTTCTGTGCCTTCTAGTTGTACTTGTAAATCACGGAATTGCTCATTGGCTTTTAAGTCTGGATAATTTTCAGACACCGCAATTAAACGTGATAAGGCACTGGTCATTTGCGCCTGTGCTTCCTGATATTTCTGGAATAACGCAGGGTCTTCTAATACCGACTTATCCACTTTTAAGCCTGCGACATTGGCACGTGCCTGAGTGACTTCAGTCAAGACTTGTTCTTCGTGTTTGGCATAGCCTTTGACCACATTCACCAAGTTTGGCACTAAGTCAGCACGGCGTTGATATTGGTTTTGGACTTCTGACCAAGAAGCAGTCACGGCTTCATCTTTGACTTGTAAGGTGTTATAGCCACAGCCGCTTAATGTCAAAGTACTGGTTAAAGCCACCGCGAGCATGGTTTTTTTTGTGAAATTCATAAATTAACCTCTAAATTTTCTTTGTATTTGTTTGAAATGATTTCATTCTAACGTGAAATTCTGACTTGTTTGTGTATTTTGTTTAATCGAGCGAATCACCAAACTGATTACATCCAACAATAACCTTGTACAGCAGATTGAATTGATATTGAAGTTTCAGCTCTTAAACCTTATATGAATCAGAGATGGCAATATATTCCACTTGAAGATGAGCTGTATAAAATATCCAATAAAAAAGGACTGAATTCCTTAAAACTCAGCCCTTTCAAGATCTAGCAAAACAAACTCGTTTAGACCTCTAAATAATCTAAAATACCTTCTGCCGCCTGACGACCTTCCCAAATGGCAGTCACGACCAAATCAGAACCACGCACCATATCGCCTCCTGCAAAAATTTTCGGGTTAGACGTTTGGAACTTAAATGTTTGCTGTTCTGCTGCCACTACACGACCTGAACCATCTACCCCAATATTGGCAGAGGCAAACCAATCTGCAGGGCTTGCACGGAAACCAAAAGCAAGCAATACCGCATCGGCAGCTAAAATTTCTTCTGAACCTGGAACAGGCTCTGGGCTGCGACGACCACGACTGTCAGGCTCACCCAATTGTGTGGTGACCACTTTCACACCTGTGACTTTACCATTTTCACCAACAATTTCAATTGGTTGACGGTTAAATAAGAAGTTCACCCCTTCTTCACGGGCGTTGGTCACTTCACGACGTGAACCTGGCATATTGGCTTCATCACGACGATAGGCACAAGTGACTTGCTGCGCACCTTGACGAATAGAAGTACGGTTACAATCCATGGCAGTATCACCACCACCCAGTACAATCACTTTTTTGCCTTCAACACTGATGTATTCTGCAGGGTCTTTTTCCCAGCCTTGGCAACGGTTAACATTGGCAATCAAGAAATCCAGCGCATCATAAACACCATCTAAATCTTCACCAGCAAATCCACCTTTCATATAGGTATAAGTGCCCATGCCCATGAACACGGCATCGTAATCTGCAAGCAATTGTTCAATCGTGATATCTGTACCAATTTCGGTATTTAAACGGAATTCAACCCCCATGCCCGAAAAAATTTCTCGGCGGCGTTTCATCACGTCTTTTTCCATTTTAAATTCTGGAATACCAAAGGTGAGCAAGCCACCAATTTCAGGGCGTTTGTCAAAAACTACCGGTTTGACGCCATTACGCACCAAAATATCTGCACAGCCTAAACCTGCAGGGCCTGCGCCAATAATCGCCACTTTTTTATCGGTCCATTTCACATGCGACATGTCTGGACGCCAGCCCAAGGCAAAAGCAGTATCGTTGATGTACTTTTCGGCATTGCCAATGGTGACTGCACCAAAACCATCATTTAAGGTACATGCGCCTTCACACAAGCGGTCTTGTGGACAAACCCGTCCACAAACTTCAGGCAAAGTATTGGTTTGATGACACAATTCTGCTGCCTGAAAAATACGACCTTCCGAAATTAGTTTAAGCCAGTTCGGAATGTAGTTATGCACAGGGCATTTCCATTCACAGTACGGGTTACCACAGCCCAAACAACGATGGGTCTGATTGGCCGCCACTTCTGCAGTAAACGGTTTATAAATTTCCACAAACTCATTTTTGCGGACATCGAGATCTTTTTTCTCTGGATCTTGGCGTGCTACATCCAGAAATTGAAAGTCATTATGTAGGCGTTCTGCCATGTCTTTCTCCGTAGGTGGATGTGGATAACGCGACATTTACACTGGGTATAAGTCGAAAGTTATCCACATCTGCCGAATGCTGAGTCGTGGATTATTGTGGATCTGCTTGGGTGGTTTTCAACAAAGTCTGCAAGTTGGCAGCTTTTGGTTTTACCAGCCAGAATTTACGGCTATAGAAATCAAACTCATGACGGATCTTATACGCCCACGCACTGCCTGTTTCAGCAATGTGTTCATCTAAAATACGTCCTAAGAATGCTTTATGTTCTTCCATCGCTTCAGTCGAAATACGATTCAGCTCAATCAGTTCGTGGTTGTAACGGTCTACAAAGTCATTATCCAAATCCAGTACATAGGCAAATCCACCTGTCATGCCCGCACCAAAGTTGTGTCCCACTTTGCCCAATACCGTGACAATTCCGCCAGTCATATATTCACAGCAGTGGTCGCCTGCCCCTTCAATCACAGCGAAGGCACCTGAGTTACGCACCGCAAAGCGCTCACCTGCCGTACCTGCAGCAAATAATTTACCACCAGTTGCACCATAGAGACAGGTATTACCAATTATCGCTGTGTTTTGAGTTTGGAAAGGCGAACCTTTTGGTGGGAAGATGGAAATTCGCCCCCCCGCCATGCCTTTACCCACATAGTCATTGGCATCGCCTTCAAGTTTGATATGCAAACCACCTGCATTCCAAACACCTAAAGATTGTCCCGCAGTACCCGTAAGGTTCAATTTGACAGGATGGTGTTCCATGCTCAAGTTACCATAACGACGCGCAATTTCACCTGAAATACGCGCACCAATTGAACGGTCACAGTTGCTCACATTAAAGTAATATTCGCCCCCTGTACCTGCTTCAATTGCAGGCAACATCTCTGCAATCATTTTTTCAGCCAAGATGCCTTTGTCAAATGGCGCATTGCCTTCAACCTGACAGTATTGCGCTTTGCCTTCTGCCGCAGGGTGCGATTCCAACAAGGCGCTTAAATCCAAGTGCGCATGTTTTTCGGTTTCACCCGGTAAAATTTCTAGCAAGTCGGTACGACCAATCAAGTCTTTCAAGCTCGCAACACCCAGTGCAGCTAACCATTCACGGGTTTCTTCCGCAATGAAAGTGAAGAAGTTGATCAGCATTTGTGGTTCACCAATATAGTGTTCCTGACGCAAATGATCTTGCTGCGTTGCTACCCCTGTTGCACAGTTATTTAAGTGACAGATACGCAAGTATTTACAACCTAAGGCAATCATTGGCGTTGAACCAAAACCGAAGCTTTCCGCACCTAAAATTGCCGCTTTCACCACATCTAAACCAGTTTTTAAGCCACCATCGGTTTGCACACGAACTTTGCCACGCAAGTCATTCACACGTAATGCCTGATGCGCCTCACTTAAACCCAACTCCCACGGCGAACCTGCATGGTGAATAGATGATAGTGGCGATGCTGCGGTACCGCCATCATAACCCGAGATGGTAATGAAGTCGGCATAGGCTTTAGCGACACCTGCTGCAATGGTACCCACACCCGGTTCAGACACCAGTTTGACCGATACCATGGCTTGTGGATTGACTTGTTTTAAATCAAAAATCAATTGTGACAAGTCTTCAATCGAATAAATATCGTGGTGTGGTGGTGGTGAAATCAAAGTTACACCTGGCACAGAGTAACGCAAACGTGCAATCAACCCATTCACTTTACCACCCGGTAACTGACCACCCTCGCCTGGTTTTGCACCCTGCGCCACTTTAATCTGCAACACTTCTGCAGAGGTTAAGTACGCAGGCGTTACCCCAAAACGTCCCGAAGCAATCTGTTTGATTTTCGAGTTACGAATCGTGCCATAACGCGCAGGGTCTTCACCGCCCTCGCCTGAGTTTGAACGCCCACCAATGGTGTTCATGGCAATGGCAATTGCTTCATGTGCTTCTGGTGACAACGCACCTAAAGACATCCCCGCAGAGTCAAAACGCGGTAAAATTTGCTCAACCGACTCCACTTGATCTAAGGCAATGGAATTGTCTGTTTTTAACTTGAATAAATCACGAATGGTTGCAATTGGGCGATTATTTACGATTTCTGCATATTCTTTAAAATCTGCATAATTGCCTGAACGCACCGCTTTGTGTAAGGCATTGATCACATCTGGGTTAAAGGCATGGTATTCCTTGCCAAATACAAATTTCAGCAAACCACCCTGATCAATTGGTTTACGTGATTTCCATGCAGTGTCTGCTAGTTTTTTCTGATCATTTTCAAGGTCGGCAAAGGTAGCCCCCTGAATACGGCTTGGCACACCAATAAAGCATGTATTCACCACTTCGGCTGATAAGCCGACTGCTTCAAACAACTGACCACCACGGTAAGAGGCTACAGTTGAAATCCCCATTTTGGACAAGACTTTGAGCAAGCCTTTTTCAATGCCTTTGCGGAAATTGCTTTGTGCATAGACAGGGTCGCCCAATAACTCGCCTTTGGCAATCAAGTCATTGATCACATCATAAGCCAAATATGGATACACCGCAGTTGCACCAAAACCGAGCAATACTGCAAATTGGTGCGGATCACGGGCAAAACCTGTTTCCACAATAATGTTGGCATCGGTACGTAAACCGACTTGAATTAAGTGGTGATGCACCGCACCAGTCGCCATGACCGCATTCGCAGGCAAGTAACCTTCACGAATTTTTTTATCGGTGAGTACCAATAAAGTTTTACCCTCACGCACCGCTTGTGCAGCAGTTTCGCAAATCCGTTGAATCGCAGCTTGCAAACCTTCATTTTCAGCATAGTTCAGGTCGATGTCGGCAATTTCATAGCCTTTACGACCCAAAGTGCGAATTTGGTGCATTTTTGAATTGGTCAACACAGGACTTGAAATAATCAAGCGGTCGGCATGTTCTGGGCCTTGCTCAAATACGTTTTGTTCACGACCCAAACAGGTTTCCAAAGACATCACGATCGATTCACGCAATGGATCAATCGGTGGATTGGTCACCTGCGCAAACTGCTGACGGAAATAATCTGACACATGACGTACCTGACGTGATAATACTGCCATTGGGGTATCATCACCCATGGAACCCACAGCTTCCTGACCACTTTCTGCAATTGGACGCAATAATTGGTCACGCTCTTCAAAGGTCACCATAAACATTTTTTGTGCAGCTTTTAAGGCATCACCTTTTAAACCCTGATCACACAAATATTCTTCAAGCTCTGGACTACCTTGTAAACGGATTGAATTTTCACGTAACCATTCACGGTAAGGACGCATTCTTTTAAGATGGTTATTTACATCCTGCGTATCGAGCACTTTGCCTGTAAAGGTATCCACCACCAAAATTTGACCAGGACCAACACGTCCTTTAGAAATTACATCTTCAGGTTCATAACCCCACACCCCAATTTCAGAGGCCAAAGTGATGTAGCCATTTTTGGTGATCACCCAACGTGCAGGACGTAAGCCATTACGGTCTAGCATACAGATGGCATGACGACCATCCTGAATCACTAAACCTGCAGGACCATCCCATGCTTCCATATGTTTAGAGTTAAATTCATAGAAGGCGCGTAAATCGGCATCAATGGTTTCGACGTTCTGCCATGCAGGTGGAACCAACATACGCAAGGCACGGAATAAATCCATTCCACCACCCACCAGAATTTCCAGCATATTGTCTAAGCTTGAGGAGTCTGAACCTGTACGGTTTACAATTGGGTTTAGCTCTGTCAAACCTGGCAATAATGGATTTTCAAATTTAGGGGTACGTGCCATCGCCCAGTTACGGTTGGCGGTAATGGTGTTGATTTCACCATTGTGTGCCAAGTAACGGAAAGGCTGCGCCAACGGCCAACGTGGCAATGTGTTGGTCGAGAAGCGCTGGTGGAACACCACAATATGTGATGCCAAACGTGTATCAGCAAGGTCGGTATAGAAGTCTGCAATCGCTGCAGGCATCATCAAACCTTTATAGCTGATCACGGTTGAGCATAACGTGGTCACATAAAAATATGGATCAGCAGTCAATTGCTGCTCGGCACGACGACGTGCCAAGAATAATTTACGGTTAAATTCAACCTCAGTCACCCCCAATGGGCAATTGACAATAATTTGCTCAAAAGCAGGCAAAGACTGCATGGCGATTTCGCCCAATGCCTCATTATTGGTTGGCACCACACGCCAAGCCAATACTTTACAGCCTTCTGCTTCAATTTCTTTGGTCAGGATATTTTTTGCATGCGCCGCTAAGGCAGGGTCGAGGTTCAGAAATACTGTACCCACTGCAAAAATTTCGCTCAGAGTAATGTCACTTAAGCGTTTTGCTTCTTCGCGGAAAAATTGCTTTGGCATCGCCAACAGCAAACCACATCCATCGCCCGTTTTACCGTCTGCGGCAATACCACCACGGTGGGTCATGCAACTTAAACTATGAATGGCAGTCTTGACGAGATCATGGCTTGCATCACCCTGCATATGGGCAATTAAACCGAAACCACAGTTATCTTTAAACTCATCCGGTTGGTATAAACCTTGAGCGGGAGCTACAGTATTAGGCGATGGCATGTGCATAGCGTACCCTTCTTTTACTTGCCCAATTGGGCCAATTAAACAATCTGTTTTTGCGATTTAACTCAATTTACAACTCTAAACATCAACCTTGGGTAAATGAAATGTCACACATTTATTTCAATCAATACCGATTAAAAAGCCTGAGTGACCGATTCATCATTTACGCAACTTTTACACTTTAATGTAGCAGGCAAATTTGACAGTTTCGCACAATCATTGAATCTTTTTTGCGCCAAAATAGGGACAACAACTCAATTCACGCACCAATAAAAGCAAAAACAATGCCAACTTTATTTTTTATTCGCACATGAGCCAAATCTCAGCTTTAATCCTAAAAATGTAAAATCAGATCACATTTTTAAGTCAAATTCGCACTATTTTTGTGCATTTCATTATTTTTATACACCATGCTGCGCCATTTTAGAACGCAATTTTTAGTGAGAAGAATAATTTTTTTAGATCAAATTGGTGCAATTGAGCCAAAATAGACAAAAAGGATAAAGCTCAAGTAGCTATTTGAATGACTCGACTTGAGCTAAAAGAATATTGGAAATGTTTATGATTAGTTAAAAGGATCGCGCACTTCAGGTTCAGGTGCATCGGGCTGAACAGGTGCAGTACCACTTTGTGATTTTTGTACATCCACGACATTACCCTCCTGATCACGGCGGGTAATCGTAGTACTGGTGGTACTATTTTGTGGGGCAACAGCCTGCGTAGTCGGTGCAGTCGTTGTGGTTGCAGGTGGACGCGCTAAAACACTTTCATCTATTTTAGGCACAGCTGCAGGACGTAAATTTACCGCATATAACTTGGTGCTCAGCCCCATTTCATCTGCACCTAAATCATTGACATAAGGACGATAGTCAGCAAATTGCACCACAACAGGCTGAATCGTTTCAGGAAATTTGAATGGCAGTGCGGTCAAAGTCTGTGCAGCGTCACGTTTATTGCCAAAACTGCCATATAACATCACATATTGTTCTGCCTGCCCCTCACCGCTTAAACGAATATAAAACAGCTTGCTACGATCTGTTTGCTTTTTAATAAAACTTTTAATGATATTTTCATCATTAACTCGAAACAGTTCAATCGTGCTGTTATTTTTTTGTTCCTGAATAAATTTAGTACCGCGAAACTCAGCCTCATGCAAACCAGAAGCCGTTAAACGCGTGGTGAGTTCCAAAGGGCGGACTTCTTCTTGCAAGCCACCCAAATAGGTGGTTGCAGCAACCTTTTCGGGTTGAATTTGTAATTCAATTTCAGACTCTGGTTGTTTTTCAATTTCAACCAGTTCTTCACGGTCAGTCACCGCCCAAAAAATCAGTGCCGCCAATAAACACAGCACCGCGCCCAGCAACCAAATTGACTGTTGAATTTTTTGCCAGTGTGTACGCAGTGCTGTCATATGCTGCCTTTTATGCTTGATTGGCTAAAATCGCCTGTTTCATCAATTCTAAGTCAAACTCTTTGGTGATGATGGCTTGACCCAATTGCTTCATGAGCACCAAACGTAATTGACCATTCAGCACTTTTTTATCGTGTGCCATATAAGCCAAAAACTGATCCAGTGGAATTTGCGGACATACTATCGGTAAATTGGCGCGAGAAATGATATTTTTTGTACGCTCTACATCTTCGGCAGAAATCCAGCCCATACGCTGTGATAAATCGGCTGCCATTACCATCCCTGTCGCAACAGCTTCACCGTGTAACCATTCACCATAACCCAAATAAGATTCAATTGCGTGCCCAAAAGTATGCCCAAGATTCAATAAAGCGCGTTCACCTTGCTCTTTTTCATCATTGGCAACAATACGCGCTTTATGTGCACATGAACGATATACCGCTTCTGCCAGTACAGCAGGATCACGCGCCACTAATGCTTCCATGTGCGTTTCAAGCCATTCTAGAAACTCGACATCACCCAAAAGCGCATATTTAATGACTTCGGCTAGGCCTGCAGACAACTCACGCTCAGGTAAAGTATTCAGTTGCGACATATCGGCCAGCACCACTTGGGGTTGCTGAAACGCGCCAATCATGTTTTTACCCAATGGATGATTAATCCCTGTTTTGCCACCGACACTTGAATCGACCTGCGACAATAAAGTGGTCGGTACTTGAATGAAGTACACTCCACGCTGAAAACTTGCCGAAGCAAAACCTGCCATATCGCCAATCACGCCACCGCCCAAAGCCAGCACCGTACAATCACGGTTAAAACCCGCTTCTAGCAAGGCATCAAAAATAAGGGTGAGATGCTGAATATCTTTGTATTTTTCTCCATCAGGCAAAATACAGGTTGCCACTTTCTTACCAAGTGCTTCAACAGCCGTCACATAATGACTTAAATACAAAGGTGCAACCGTGGTATTGGTCACTATCATGACTTGCTGACCTTTAATATAAGGTGCAAGTAATTCTTGGGGTTGAAGATCACTGCCAATAAAAATTGGGTAACGGCGATCGCCAAGTTCAACGTGTAAAGTCTGCATGAAAAAGTCGCTTTCTACCTAAGATATTTGCTCTGAAACAATCGTATTTAAGATTTTTTGCGCCAAATCTCGCGCAGCACCCTGATTGGTTTCAATAATATAATGTGCCACCTCACGATACAACGGATCACGCACTGCAAGCAAATCACGTAATCTTTGTTCGGGGTTTTCGACTTGAAGTAAAGGACGGTTTTTATCGCGATAGGTTCGCTGAAGTTGAATTTCGACAGGGGTATATAGATAAACAACAATACCACGTTGTTTTAAGAAGTCTCGATTCGGGGCTTGAGTCACCGCGCCGCCACCTGTAGCAAGTACAAGTTTATGCCGTGTGGTTAACTCATCAATAACCGCTGTTTCACGACTACGAAACCCTTGTTCACCTTCTTTTTCAAAGATCCAAGGAATCGTAGCGCCAGTTTTGCGTTCAATTTCATGATCACTATCTAGAAATTCACGCCCTAACAATTCCGCCAAATGGCGTCCTACAGTGGTCTTGCCTGCCCCCATCGGCCCTACCAAATAGATATTTGGTAGGGTGTCAAACTCTTTGCTTAGCAAGGAGTCACCTATAAATTTTGTTTAAATTGAAAATATATTAATGATTTCTTGAAACACTGTCATTAACAATTCGTGGTGTAACAAAAATCAGCAACTCACGTTTGTTGTCCGACTTGATATCTTTACGGAATAAACGTCCGATATAAGGAATATCGCCCAAGAATGGAACTTTGGTTTGTGAGTTAGCCGTTTGTTGCTCAAAAATACCACCCAAGACCACAGTTTCACCATTATCCACCAAAACGTTGGTATTCACGGCGTTCTTATTAATGGTGAGCTGACCTGTAGGTGTAGGTGCACCTGGCGAGTCACTGGTGATATTTAATTGCATTTGGACTTTACCGTCAGGCGTAATACTTGGGGTCACATCCAAACTTAAAGTCGCATCAATGAATTCTGTGGTAGATACGGCATTGACACCACCACCTTCAGAAGATTGATACGGAATTTGCGTACCCGATGCCACTTTGGCATTTTGCTTATCTGCAGTCAGGACTTTTGGTGTCGAAATCACTTCACCGTAACCATCTGCTTGTAATGCCGACAACTCCAAATCGAGCATAAAGTCAGACAAGCTGATTAAACCAAATGCAATACGGCTAGCACCAGGACTGGTCACACCCAAATCGACATTCAGGTTTTGTGGACGTTCAATTTCGTACTTCCAACCACCTAAATCATCATTTTTTTCTGGTTCACGCAAGTTCCACAAAGTCGTATCGCTACCACCCACCAACAAGTGGTTATTATTGGTAATCCCTTGTGACAAGATACCCCACTTCACCCCCATTTCCTTGGTGAAATCTGTGGTTGCACGAACAATACGCGCTTCAATCATCACTTGCTTCACAGACACATCCAACAAATCAATCATTTGACGAATCTGATCAATTTTTGCTGATGTATCGTTAATGATTAAGGTATTGGTCCGTGGATCTACTGAAACAGTCCCGCGTGGGCTTAGCAAGCTACCAACGCTATCGCCTAATGGATCAGTACCTGTATTGGTATTTGAACCAGTACGTGAATTTGAAGCATTTTTGCCTTCAGTAATCAACTTTTCAATGTCTGCCGCTTTGGCATAATTCAATTGAATATATTCAGTTTGAAGTGGTGCCAGTTTCACGCTTTGCGCAATCGCTTTGGCTTCTTCTTCTTCGGCTTTAATCAATTCAGAAACAGGTGCAATCCAAATCACATTACCATTACGACGCTTATCCAAGTTTTTGGTTTTCAGGATAATGTCTAACGCCTGATCCCAAGGTACATCTTTTAAGCGTAAAGTAATGTTGCCTTGCACGGTGTCTGCTGCCACCATGTTAATGCCTGTGAAATCAGCCAATAACTGCAATACACGACGCACTTCGATGTCTTGGAAATCTAGTGAAATCTTTTTGCCTGTATAGCTTTGAGCTGCACGTGGTTTAAACGGGTTTTTATCGACAGGGCGTTTTAAGCTGATGGTTAGCTTGTCTTCTGCCTGATATGCCATATATTCATAGCTGCCTGCAGCTTGAATAGTAATCACGCCATTGCTGCCATCATTGTGTGCATCAATGGTCGATACAGGTGTTGCAAAGTCATTTACATTTAAACGACGTGCTAAATGTGCAGGTACTTTATTGCCTAAAGTACGTACCACAATTTTGCTGCCTTGCTGCTGCACATATACAGGCGTATTGCTACCGAGTAGATCAATCACCACCTGACCTTCGCCTTCACCGCCACGCTGGAAACCAATATTGGATACGCCTTGTGCGCTACGTTGAGCAGTCACGGCAGCCATAGGCGTTGCCGTAGTTGAGTTAATTTTTAAAATAAAGGTGTTGCCTTCAACACGCGTGGTAAATGCACCCGCATCGGCCAAGTTCACAGTTAAACGTGAACGCTGTGCATCTGAGCTTACCTCTACAGAGCTGGCTTCTTTGGTCGCGACTGCAACGCTGTTTTGCTTAAGCGTTTGTTGCGCTTTATCAAAATCTAAAATCAAGCGGGAAGGTTGTTCCAGCTGATATGCTGCAGGTTGAGGCGGCAAACCATTAAACATGACACGAATTTCGGTGCCCTGTCCCGGAATTTGCATGGGTACGATGTTGGTAATGCTGACTTGGGCATTGGCAACTTGCATCACTGCCATTGCGACTGCGCCCATTGAAAACTGACGGAACAAATTGTTCATTGTATTACCATCCCCAAAAATAAAATCTTTCACACTGTTATTCATTTTTATTCCTTTAATTTATGGCGCAGGCCCAATTAAAACTAAACTTCTTGGACGTTCTACATAACCTTCACGACCATCTGGAATAATTTCGATTAAATCAATTTGTGTAGGTGTAATATTCACCACACGACCATGATTTACCCCCATATAGCTACCACGCTGGATACGCTCAATTTCACCATCAGGTGTTTGAATCAATGCCAAAATTTGACCATTTTGACGCATACTGCCTTTCATAGTCAGTGACTCAAGTGCGTAATTTTCCAGTGGTTGTAACTGGCGAGCAAGGTTCGGATAAACGCGCTTCCCTGCCATAATTTTAAGCTCTGCCGCCAATGAACTTGGCATAAATGGGCTTTTGAGCTGGTGTGCTGCATAGTTAAAGGTTGGTGCAGGCTCAAACACAGGTGCAGGTTCAATGGGTAGTGGTGGCTGATTACGAATTTCAGCCATTTGTGCATTGACTGCATCAATCCGTGAATCACACCCCACCATCAACAAAGTCGCCATCAGAGCCAACGAAAGCTTTTCAATTTTCATTATTTCGCTCCTCCAGCATTACCCGCGGTTTGTGCATCTGCACTGCCGACATAACGATAAGTTTTTGCTTGTGCTTTATAGGTCACTTGCGGAATATCGGTTTTCTTGTCTTTATTTTCAGTCGCCACAATTTCAAAGTCGTGCATGGTCACAATACGTGGCAATGCTGCTGTACCGCTTACGAATGAACCAAAGGCATGATAATCGCCTGTCGCTTCAATTGAAATTGGCTGTTCAATAAAGAACTCTTGTTTAATTTCGTTCTCTAAACGAATGTTTTTAAACTTCAAACCTGAATTCACGCCTGTGACGTTAATATCTTCAACCAAGCCTGGAATTTCAGTTTCTTTTGGCAATTGTTCAAGTTGTTGGTTAAAGTTCGCTTCCATTTCTTGTAATTGCGCTTGGTATTGCTGCAAATTACGCAATTTAGAATCTTTTTCACGGAACTCATTTAACAAGTTTTGTTCTTGTGTATGTGCTGCTGCAATGGCATCTAACTTTGGCTTGATTACGACAAAGTAACCTAAAGCTAGAATCAGGAAAATAATAAAAATCCAGCAAGTAATTTTGACCGAAAGTGGCCAAGCACCATAATTGTTAGGATCTAGGGTATTGAACTGTTGAAAAAACTTTTCAACTGTCATTTTCTTTTTCGGAGCAACAGCAGCATCCTGATTTACTTCATCAAATTCATCGAGACTCATTGTGCTGCCCCCGCTGCTGATGTTGAATTAGATTCTGTTGGTGTTACTGGAATTGCAATTTCTTCTAAATCTGAAGTTACTACAAAAGTACCGTAACTTTCCTCTACACGAGGAACCACAGAGCTTGGTGCTTTATCTTTATTTTCTTCTTTGGCTAAGAATGAATTCATAAATGCATTGCGATACCACGGCGATGCTTCCAAATTACGCAAGAATTCAGCCACAGTATTTGGACTTTCAGCCTTGCCTTCAAAAGTGAGTTTATTGCCTGTACGGCTCACTTTGGTTAAGTACATATTGCTTGGTGTCACACGCACCAATTCATCCACCAAACGCACGGCAATTGGACGCTGACTTTGTAAGCCCTGAATAAGCTTCATGCGCTCAACAATAGCATTACGCTGTTCTTGCAAGCCTTCTAAAGATTTTAATTGTACATCTAGGTTTTGGTTGGTACTGATCACCAATTGATTGGCTTGTTCTTGATCTTGTAACTTCGCGTTGTAGAAGAACCACGCCAAAGCCACCAATAACACCCCAACAGCAGCCGCTGCAATACAAAATACAATAAATTCTTTTTTACGTTTTTCTCTTAGCTCATCGCGCCAAGGGAGTAAGTTAATCTTTGCCATTAATCAAAACTCCTCATTGCTAAACCACATGCCACCATCAATGACGGCGCATCACTTTCAATTCTTTTAATGTCGATTTGTGGAGAGAAGCCCATTTGTAAGAATGGATTGGCAATGGTCACACGGTAGCCCAGTTTTTGCTGCAACAACTTCGCAAGACCTGGAATATTGGCATTCCCCCCTGCCAATAAAATGTGATCAATTTCGTTAAATTGTGAAGATGAGAAAAAGAATTGCAATGAACGTGCCGCTTGTTGCACCACCGCTTCTAAGAACGGTTCGAGCACCTCTACATCGTAGTCATCTGGCAAAGTACGGCTTTTTTTCGCACGTCCTGCTTCTTCATACGACAAACCATAACGGTTTTGAATTTCTTGTGTCAGCTGCTTACCGCCAAAGGTTTGCTCACGGGTATAAATAATTTTGTTATTTTGCAGTACCGACAAGGTGGTCATGGTGTGACCAATGTCTAGAATACCAATTGTGTTCACACCCATTGGCAGGGTATCGGAGAACACTTTAAAGGCATTTTCAATTGCAAAACTTTCAACATCAGCAATTTTGGCGGTCAATCCACCTAAATCCAATGCTTCAACTCGTGCTTCCACGTTTTCTAAACGTGTTGCAACCAGTAACACATTGACTCGGTTTGGATTGGCTAAACGGTCTGGTTGGACTTCAAAGTCTAGGCTGACTTCATCTAATGGGAATGGAATATATTGCTCGGCGTCCATACGAATTTGAACTTCACGCTCATCGCTAGTCATATCTGCATCCATTTCAATGATTTTGGTAATCACCATTGAGGTTGGAATTGCTAATGCTGCAGATGTAGATTGCGTGTTTGCTAAGTTCAATGCACGTTCAAGCGCATCCCCGACTGCTTCTGGATTGAGAATGTTTTTTTCAACCACACTGCCTTCTGGAAGTGGGACCAGCGCATAGCTCTCGACCCAGTATCTACCATTCTTAACAGAGAGTTCTAATAACTTAACAGAAGTAGAACTAATATCTACACCTATTAACCCCTTACTTGGCTTACGATATAACCTACGCACAATAGTACCATTCCTATTATTTTTTTATCCCCAAAAAAATTTAACCTACTAATCCGCGCTGGTCTATAATTTTTTACGGATACAATAATTCATCTAACAATCCGTAAATCTACTCGCTATACTGACCAGCAATTAGTTTGCTATTAGCGCTTATTAAAACGCACTTGTTATGAAAAAGCTATCTTGTTCGGGTCGTGTTCATCCATTTTTTTTGATCATAATTATAATTTTGGTCGCAATACCGATGGGTTTCTATGGCATGTATCTCTATATTGCCCCATCTTTGCCAGAAATGACCACCTTAAAAAAAGCGCCATTATTAAAACCATTACAGGTTTATAGTGCCGATAATGAGCTAATTGCCGAGTATGGCGGCAAGCTTTCTGTGCCTGTCGATTATGAACATATTCCTGAAAAATTCATTTTTGCGTTCTTAGCAGCCGAAGATTCTGCTTTTTTTGAACACAGTGGGATTAGCTTCAAAGGCTTGGGGCGCGCGGTGAGCGAGGCGGTAACAGGCTCCAATGTGCAAACTGGCGGCTCGACCATTACTATGCAAGTGGCAAAAAACTATTATCTCAGCCCTGATCGCACTTTAAAGCGTAAACTCACCGAAATCTTTTTAGCGCGTAAAATTGAACAAAACCTGAGCAAAGAAGAAATTTTGACCTTATACGTCAATAAAATCTTTTTGGGTAAAAATGCCTATGGCATCGCGGCAGCTGCCAAAATTTATTACAACAAAAGCCTAGAAGAACTGTCGATTGCACAAATGGCGATGATTGCAGGCTTACCTAAAGCACCTTCGCGCTACAATCCTGTGGTGAATCCTGAACGTGCTTTGGAGCGTCGTAACTGGATTTTGGGACGTATGCTGCAACTGGGCTATATCAATCAAAATGAATACCAAAAAGCCATTGCTGAACCGATTAATTTAGATATGCCAGACCGCAGCATCAGCAATAAACATCCGTATATTGGTGAAATGGTGCGTGCTGAACTGGTCAGTAAATTTGGTGAACAAGCGGTTGATTCGGGCTATAAAGTTTACACCACGGTAGACAGCAAACGTCAAATGTACGCAGAACAGGCGGTACAAGAAGGCTTAGAAGCCTATGACCGTCGCCACGGTTGGCGTGGTGCAGAGGCACACGACAAACCACTGAATGAGTTTCGTGCTTATGCCAACACCTACCCTGCGCAAGTCAACAAAGTGCTGAATAATTCTTTTGAAGCGTTAATGCAAGATGGCACAACGGTTACTGTACCGTGGTCAGGCATGTCTTGGGCACGTCCCTATCGCAATGCCAACAGTGTAGGCAATGCGCCAAGTCGTGCGGCACAGGTTGTAAAAGTCAAAGATATTGTCCGTTTACGTCCAAATGAAAATAAAACCGCTTGGTCATTGGTACAAGTACCGAAAGTACAAGGTCAATTGGTCGCAATTAACCCGAATAACGGTGCCATTGAAGCGTTGGTCGGTGGATACAACTTCTATCAATCCAAGTTCAACCGTACTTTACAAGGTTGGCGTCAACCGGGTTCGACCATCAAACCTTTTGTATATGCGCTGGCTTTAGAGCGTGGTATGACACCACATACTATGGTCAATGACAGTCCAATCACCATTGGCAAATGGTCACCACGTAACTCCGATGGTCGTCATCTAGGCATGATTCCGTTACGTCGTGCGTTATATTTATCTCGTAACACGGTTTCGGTACGTTTATTGCAAAATGTAGGGATTGAACGTACCCGCCAACTGTTCATGGATTTTGGATTGCAGGAAGATCAGATTCCGCGTAACTACACCATTGCATTGGGCACGCCACAAGTTTTGCCTATTCAAATGGCAACGGGCTATGCCACTTTTGCCAACGGGGGTTACCGTATCCAACCGCACTTCATTAACCGTATTGAAGATGCTTATGGCAAGGTGATTTATCAAGCTAATCCTGAATATGCGTGTATTGCTTGTATTAACGCCAAAGAACAAACACTTGAAAGTGCCGAAGCCACTACGCCAGATGATGAAGTGATTGAAGTGACCAATAAAAAACTGGCACAGGCCGAACAAGATCCAAAATTATTGGCAGAGCGTAGTCAGTACAAACAGGCACAACGTATTTTAAAATCTAGCTCGGCGTATGATATGTCCAATATTTTACGTGACGTGATTCAACATGGTACTGGACGTGCTGCGCTTAGAATTGGTCGTGGCGATATTGGCGGTAAAACAGGAACCACCAACGATGCCAAAGATGCTTGGTTTGCAGGTTTCAACGGTAAACTGGTGACCGTAGCTTGGGTCGGCTTTGACCAACCGACCACTTTAGGACGTCGTGAATATGGTGGTGTGGCAGCGCTGCCAATTTGGACAGACTTTATGGGCAATGCACTCAAAGGTACACCTGAAGCTTGGGTCAGTTTGGACAGCAAAGCCAAAGCACCACAGCGTGAGCTCAATCAAATGAGTGCAGAACAACAGCAAGACTATCGTGCTTCACCGCCATTGGCGCGACCTCTGTATCGACCTGCGCCTGCAGCACCAGTACGCGCGCCTGAGCGTGATTTTGACGATTTACCAGGCGAGGAAGTATTAATTCCTGACAACGCTGCACCGCCTACCATGCAAGCGCCAAGCAACAGCCCTACCAAACCCAATTCAGCACTCAAACCTGCTCCCGATGCGTTAGAAAACTTAATTGACGAAGTCTTGTAACAGCAGACAAGCAGTCAGAAAAAGCCCTCATTTAAAAAATTGAGGGCTTTTTTTATGGGCAACTCGAACTTACTTTTTCTGAAACAGATAAATTTGATGTTGTGCTGTCACATCAAATTGGGTTTGTTGTTCCAAGGCCTGACGGCGCTCTGCTTTAGCTTTGTAGGCATAAGGTGTCATGGCAATTAAATGATTTAAATCGCTTTGATTGAGCTGCAACGGCGTTTCCACTACGCTAGCATCGACTAAATCAAAGGCATCTTGTAATTGAACGATAAATTTTTCAGGTTCATGTGGCTTTACTTCTTCAAACAAAGCTTGACGCATCGCCAATAAATGCTCAGGCGCAGGCGTCACCACTAGCAAATAACCTTGTGGTTTTAAAACCCGTAAAATTTCCTGTTGCGGAATTGGGCTAAACAGGCTGGTACATAAATCAATACAATGTTCCAAAACAGGCAAAGTCGCCCCCGTCCCCACTACCCAAGTCACTACAGGATTCAGTTTTGCCGCCACTTGTACGGCATTCTTGGCAATATCCACCCCGACACATTGCAATACTTCGCCTTGCATGGCAGCAGTGTAATAGCCTTCACCACAGCCTATATCCAACAAATTTTCGATGCGTAAGGTGCGAATTTTTTGCACCACCGCCTGTTGCAAAGGCACATAATGACCTGCACTTAAAAATGCACGACGTGCCTGCACTGAAGCAGGTGTATCCCCTGGATTTTTACTGTGCTTATGCTGCACCACATGTAAATTGACGTAGCCTTGTTTCGCAACATCATAGCTGTGATTGCTGGCACAACGCCACGTTCGATCATGCAGTTGCAATACCTGACGACACACAGGACACATCAGCAAATTCATCATTTTCTCCAGAGTAAACCACATAAAAAAGTCGGCAACTGCCGACTTTTAAAATTTTCGGTTGGATAGGCTTAACGTAATTTTAAGGTCATTAAACCTAAAACCACCAGCATAATTGTGATAATCCAGAAGCGAATCACCACTTGGGTTTCGCGCCAACCTTTCTTTTCATAGTGATGATGCAACGGCGCCATTAAGAATACCCGTTTATTGCGCATGCGTAGTGAACCAATTTGCAGGAATACCGAAATCGCTTCAACCACAAACACCCCGCCCATAATCGCAAATACGATTTCCTGACGTACCATCACGGCAATCGTACCCAGCATTGCCCCCAAAGACAATGCGCCGACATCGCCCATAAAGACTTGTGCAGGATGCGCGTTATACCACAGGAAGGCTAAGCCTGCTCCAATCATCGCGGCACAGATTACCACCAACTCAGACGCATATTTCACATAAGGGATATGCAAATAATCAGCAAAACGAACATCCCCCGCCAAGTAGGCAAAGACGCCCAAACCTGCCGCAACCAACACGATTGGCATAATTGCCAAGCCATCTAAACCATCAGTTAGGTTTACCGCATTTGAGGCACCATTAATCACCAAATAGGTAAAGATAATGAAGCCAATACCGAGTGGAATCAACGACAATGGAATGCTGAAATCTTTAAAAAATGGAATCAACACATCCAGCATATCTGCAGTTTGTGCAGGATTTGGCTGTTGGGTTGCAATCACATACAATGCAATACCCGCACCCAATGATGCTACCGAAGTCCAGAAGAATTTTTTACGCGCTGGCAAACCCGCATTGTCTTTGTAGCGAATTTTAATCCAGTCATCTGCCCAGCCTACAGCGCCAAAAATGACCATAACTGCCAGTACAATCCAGACGTAAGGGTTAGATAAATCTGCCCACAATAGGGTCGAAATACCAATGGAAAGTAGGATTAATACCCCGCCCATGGTTGGCGTACCCATTTTTTTGGCATGCCCTTCAGGTGCATAAGAGCTGACTGCCTGACCGTATTTTAATGCTTGTAATTTACGAATCATCACAGGGCCTAGCACCAAACCGATGCCAAGCGCAGTCAATACACTCAGTAATGAACGTAATGTTAAATAACGAACCACCTGAAACGAGCTGTTATAGCCCGCCAGCTGTTCAAATAACCATAACAGCATTTAAATTTTCTCCATCAATGCAGCCATCAACGTTTCCATATGGGTATAACGAGAACCTTTAAATAGGAAACTCATGGACTGAGGTTGATGTGTTTTTACCAGATCAATTAAAAACGGCAAGGCTTGTTCTTGAGTGACAAAAGCCTGTAATTTTTTTCCATATTGGGTACTGCGCGCACCTTCTTGGGTCGCAGGTGCAAATTCACCGACTGCCACCACAAAGTTGATGCCACGAATAGACACCAAATCACGCCCCAACATATAGTGCTGTTGTGCTGCGCTATTGCCCAGCTCACCAATATCACCGATTACCATAACCCGCACACCTGTTTGCTGTGCAAGGACTTCGCCTGCAGCACGCATAGAGGTTGGATTGGCATTATAGGTGTCATCAATGAATAAATGCGTGCCTTGCTGAATAAAGTTCAAACG
This sequence comes from Acinetobacter sp. YH12211, assembly GCF_013418015.1. Taxonomy (NCBI): domain Bacteria; kingdom Pseudomonadati; phylum Pseudomonadota; class Gammaproteobacteria; order Moraxellales; family Moraxellaceae; genus Acinetobacter; species Acinetobacter sp. YH12211. The sequence continues at coordinate 28,326 of NZ_VPCW01000012.1, read as the reverse complement.
ACCTTTTGCCCCTTGTGCCTGTTCCAAGCCTGCGACAATATCATCTAAACTCACACCAATTGCCAGCGCAAAAGCGGCAGCAGCCGTGGCATTTTGTACATTGTGTTCACCTGCAAATGGCAAGTGAATTTGACGCACCCCTTGCGTGGTATTTAAACAAAAACTTGCCGATTGTGGTTGCAACTGAATGTCTGTCGCAAACACATCACCGCCTGCACCAAAACTTAGACGCTGTTCTGACTGAACCGCTTGCTGAATCTGTTCGGCAAAATCATCGGCAGCAGGGACAATGGCCGTGCCTTGTGGGGCAATATGTGCATAAATTTCAGACTTAGCCCGACAAATGCCCTCACGTCCACCAAACTCACCCAAATGCGCAGTACCAATATTGATAATGCCTGCCACCTGCGGCTGCACCAAGTTTGAGGTGTAATCGATTTCACCTTGATGACTGGCGCCTAATTCCATCACTGCATATTGATGGCTTGCATTCAACTCCAACAACATCATCGGCACACCCAAGTCATTATTCAGGTTGCCACGGGTAATTAAAGTCGGTGCCAAACGTGACAAAATACTACCGAGCATTTCTTTAGTGGTGGTTTTACCGCTACTGCCTGTTAACGCAATCACTTTTAATTGAGGATGTTGCTGACGACGAAATGCGCCTAAGTGTCCTAAGGCTAAACGGGTATCAGGCACGACCAATTGGCAAATATCTGCATCGACAGGCTGGCTGACAATTGCCATAGAACAGCCCTGAGTCGCTACTTGTGCCACAAAATCATGCGCATCAAAACGCTCACCTTTTAAAGCCAAAAAGGCATCGCCTGCTTCAGCATGGCGTGAATCGGTTAAAATACGTTTAATCTCGCCTTGCGGTGCTTGCCCATTGAACCAATAACCCTGTGTTGCCTGTTTGAGTTGTTCGGCAGTCCAAGGTTCTAAAATTGCGGTACTGGTGGTGGAAGTGTGCATACAAATTCCTTATTGGGCAGGATAAGCAGAAGGTGAACAATGCTGTGCATCTATCGCAGATTGCACTTCAACCACATCGTCAAACCAGTGTCTTACCCCATCTATTTCTTGATAGTTTTCATGACCTTTGCCTGCAATCAAGACAATATCGCCTGACTGTGCATGTTTGACTGCATATTTAATCGCTTCACGACGATCATGAATTTCATGGCTCTGTGCCACCGACAAATCGACACCTGTCTGCATATCGGCAAAAATTTGCAAAGGATCTTCTGTACGCGGGTTATCAGAAGTCAAAAGCACAACATTGGCATAGTCCAATGCCGCTTGGGTCATCAGTGGGCGTTTACCACGATCCCGATCTCCACCGCAGCCAAACACCGCCCAAAGCTGTGCGCTAACATGGCGTTTTAAGGTTTGCAACACTTGAATTAGGGCATCTGGCGTGTGTGCATAATCCACCACAAATAAACGCTCTGCATCACGCAACACTTGCATACGCCCCGGTGCGCCTTTGAGTTGTGCAGTCGTGTGTATTAAATCCTGTAATGCAAAACCTGCTTGCTCTGCTGCGATTAAACTCGCGACCAAGTTTTCAACATTAAAATGTCCGAGCAACGGACTTTGCACCACATATTCTGCCGTAGCAGTTTGTAGATGGAAACGTACACCATTCAGACTGTATTCAATCTGCTGTACTTGATAGTCTGCCGCTTGCTGCGTGGAATAAGTCAAAATTTTCGGTTGCGCAGGGTTCTGTTGCGCCGCTTGCAACATGATCCCAGCATATTCATCATCTAAATTGACAATTGCAACTTTTAAACTGGCAAACTGAAACAGCATGGCTTTGGCTGCAGCATACGCCTCTAAAGTACCGTGATAATCCAAATGATCACGGCTCAGGTTGCTATATACCGCAATTTCAATATCGCAGCCATTTAAGCGCCCTTGCTCCAAACCATGTGAACTGGCTTCAATTGCGGCAAATTTTGCCCCCTGTTGTGCATAGCTGTATAAAGCATTTTGCAGTTGCAAGGCATCTAAAGTGGTATGTGTTGAAGCTTCCAAATTAGGCAAAATTCCGTTGCCTGTGGTGCCCATTACCGCACAGCGTTGGGCTTGTAACATTAACAACTCAGCAATTAAGCGGGAAATCGTGGTTTTACCATTGGTGCCCGTGACTGCAAGCATACGCGCTAAAGGTACAGGCTGTCGTGCTTGTAAATATTGTTTTTGCCACTGTCCCATGCGCTGACGCACATCTGGCACCACCAAATTATTGGCAACTGCCAGTTCAGTTTCCGAAATCACCGCCAAAGCACCTTGATCTAAAGCTGCTTGTGCAAATTGTGCGGTTTTTTCAGGCTGCGACAAACTGGTCAGGGCAATAAAAATTTGCCCTGCTGTCACATGGCGGCTGTCAAGTTGAAAGCCCTGAAAGTCTTGTATCATCCAATCTGCAACGCGGGAACTGCGATAAATATGTTGAAAGCTGATAGACATGCGTCACCTGTTATTGGATGTTGGGAGTTTCTAAAGGTTTATCTAAAGGTACGTTCATTAAACGTAAAGATTCTTGCATCACACGAGCAAATACAGGCGCTGCCACCAAACCACCATAATACTGTCCTGTTGGATTTTCCACCACGACCACCATGGCTAAACGCGGATCACTGACTGGCGCAACCCCAGCAAACAAGGCACGATATTCAGTCTGTGAATAGCCTTTGCGGTCTGCACGAAGTTTATGCGCTGTTCCCGTTTTACCTGCAACCCGATAGCCTGGAATATTGGCTTGACGTGCCGTACCACCGGGTAACGTTACGGCTTCCATCATCAGTAGAACTTGATCGGCAATTTTAGCATCAACAATTTGTTCGCCTTTAGGCTGTTCTTCTAATTTGTATAAACTCAGCGGCATTTTTACGCCTTTATTGGCAAGCATGGCATAGGCATCTGCCAATTGCAGCACAGTGGCGTTCAAACCATAACCATAAGACATGGTCGCCACTTCCGACACATTCCACTTGCTTGGCGGCAAAATTAAACCTGCACTTTCACCCGGAAATTTCACTGCAGAACGCGCACCAAACCCTAAACGCTTATAAAAAGTCGGCAAGGTCGCATACGGTAAAGATAAGGCAATTTTCGCCACACCCACGTTTGACGATTTTTGGATGATTCCCGCCAAAGTCAGTGAGCCATAATTGTGAGTATCACGAATGGTATGATTACCCACCCGCATTGAACCACCACTTAAATTGACCACGGTATTCGGTGAATATTTGCCACTTTCTAGTGCCATTGCCACCGTCATAGGCTTCATGGTCGAACCCGGTTCAAAAGAATCCACCGCACCACGGTTACGCATGGCATCTTTATTGGACAAACTTTTTTTGTCATTCGGGTTATACGACGGCCAACTGGTCATCGCCAAAATTTCACCCGTTTTCACATCTACCGCAATTGCTGTGGCTGAACGGGCATTATTTGCCACCCCTGCTGCAGTCAATTCACGATACATAATGTATTGCAAACGTGAGTCGATACTCAGGGTAATATTTTCGCCCGGTTCAACCTCTCTCACCACTTCTGGGTCTTTGACACGGTTACCCTTTTTATCGCGCACGATTTGCTGTTCGCCATCCACGCCTGCCAAGCGGGTATTTAGCTGCATTTCCAAGCCTTCAATGCCTGTGCCTTCACTATTGGTCAAACCAATAATTTGTGCATTCGGCTGTGGCTGCGGGTAATAACGCTTATAGTTTTTCTCGGTATATACCCCTTGGAAATTACGTTTTAGAATCAGCTCTGCCTGTTGCGGCGGCACTTCTTTTTGTAAAACCAAATAACGTGAACGCGGACGCTCGTTCATTTTATTTTTCAGTTCTTGGCGATCCATCCCAACTGCATCGGCAAGTTCATCTAAATTCAAGTTTTTATCTGGCAATTGACGCTGCAATTTACGACTGGTCGGATTTTTTTCCAACTCGGCTGTAATTTCTTCAAACAGTTTTTTATTGTCAAAATAATCACGTGGATCAATCACCACTTTCATTACAGGGGTACTAATTGCCAAAGGCACACCGTGGCGATCATAAATCACCCCGCGCATAGCTTTGAGCTTTTCTGTTCTTAAAATATTGGCATTGGCTTTGTTTTGTAAAAAGTCATGGTTCACAATTTGCACATAAAAAGCACGTCCCACCAGTGCCACGAACACCAGCAGTACCACAGCCCACATTAAGTAAAAACGCCACATTTCTACATGAATGGCATTTTTTCCAGTTACCGATTGCTGTTTCTTTCGGGTTTGCTTTTTACGCGTATCGACCATGTGCAACTCGCCTTATTGTTGTTCTGAGGTTGTAGGCAAAGAAATCACCACAGTTTGCGGTGCGGGCGGTGAATACATACGCAGTTGCGTCACCGCACGGGTGCCAATTTGTGCAGTTGCACCAAAGGTCTGCTGTTCAATTAACAAACGCCCCCATTCGGCATTTAAGTCATCTCGCTCGCGCATATAAGAACTCAGCTCACGATAATCATGGCGATATTCAAACACTTGAAACACCACCATAATCGCGCTGATAAATACCAGCGCCAATAAAATAAAATAGGCGACCATTTTTTTCAGTCGCACTTGAGATTGATTTTTTTCAACGGTTTCAGTTTTCATTATTGGCCTTTTCAAGCTAATCGTTCTGCAACACGTAGCCATGCGCTGCGTGAGCGTGGATTGGCTTTGACTTCTTCATCACTGGCACGCACACGTGATATTTTTTTCAATCGACGTGTATCTTGTTGCTGTTGTGGCAAGCCCCAACCCGAATCTTCAGGCAGGCTCGATTCTTTTTGAATAAACTGTTTAATTAAACGATCTTCCAAAGAATGGAAGCTAATTACCGCCAAACGACCTTCGGGTTTTAACACCTCAACGGCTTGCGGCAAGAAGTTTTCAATATCTTCTAATTCTTTATTAATCGCAATACGAATTGCCTGAAAAGTACGTGTTGCAGCGTGTTTGTTTTTTTCCCACTTCGGATGGGCAACTTTTACAATTTCAGCCAATTGTGCGGTAGTTTCAATATAACCCGCCTGTTTAATGGCTTTGGCAATACGGCGGCTATAACGCTCTTCACCATATTGAAAAATCACATTGGCTAAGGCTTCTTCTTCAATATCCACCAGCCATTCTGCCGCAGTCGGGCCTTGTGAGTTGTCCATACGCATATCAAGCGGGCCATCTTTCATAAAGCTAAAACCGCGTTCTGCCTGATCTAGCTGTGGTGACGACACGCCTAAATCGGCCATCACACCATCGACCTGAGTGACGCCCAAATCATTCAACGCTTGCTGCATATCGGCAAAACTGGCATGAATAATCTGAAAGCGCGAATCTTGCTGCGCCAATTCTGCTGCCACGGCCAAAGCTTGTGGATCTTTATCAAAGGCATAGACTCGTGCCTGCGCATCCAATTTGGATAACAACAAACGCGTGTGTCCACCTCGTCCAAAGGTGGCATCGACATAAATTCCTGTATTACGATCTGCCAACACGGCATCAACAGTTTCATGAAGTAATACAGAAATATGCGACATAAGGTTCAATCAATACAGCTAAAATGTAACTGCACATTATTACCTTGTTTTGGCAAAGCTCCAAACGTCTTTTTGTAGATAAATATTACTTTCCATAGGGAAAACCGTTTTTGACTTTTTTAAAGCACAAAAAAATCTCCGTAGAGATTTTTTTGTGTGCCAATCCAATAAAAGATTAGCCGAAAATGGATATCTGTTTAACGCTTAGTATTATAAATTTGGTCGAAAATCGCACCATTCACAAAATGTGTTTTTTGTGCATTTTCCCAGCCACCGAACACTTCATCAATCGTGAAGGTTTTTAATTTCGGGAATTGTGCTGCATATTTTGCAAGGACTTTTTCATTACGTGGACGGTAGAAATGCTTAGCCGCCATTTCCTGACCTAAAGGTGAATATAAATAGTTGATATAGCCTGTCGCTAACCATTTATTGCCATTTTTTTCTACTGTGCGGTCTACGATTGCCACCGAAGGTTCAGTCAAAATAGAAATAGATGGATAAACAATATCAAACTTGTCTTTGCCTAAGGTTTTTAAAGTTACAAGGGCTTCATTTTCCCAAGTCAACAACACATCACCAATGCCACGTTCAGCAAATGTAGTCATCGACGCACGTGCTGCCGAATCCATCACTTTTACATTGTGGTACATCTTGCCCACAAATTCTTGCGCTTTGGCCTTAGAGCCGCCCGGCTGCTTTTCTGCATAACCCCAAGCCGATAAATACACCCAACGTGGCAAACCACCTGTTTTCGGGTTAGGGGTAATAATTTGTACGCCTGGTTTGGTTAAGTCATTCCAGTCTTTAATGTTTTTCGGATTGCCTTTACGCACCATAAAGACGATGGTCGAGGTATAAGGCGCAGAGTTATGAGGAAATTCTTTTTGCCAACCTGCTTGGATTTGACCTGACTTTACAATTTCTTCAATGTCATTCGCCAATGCCAAAGTGACAACATCGCCCTTTAAACCATCGACCACGGAACGCGCTTGCTTACCCGAACCACCATGCGATTGTTTAAAGTTGACGTCTAAACCTGTACGTTTTTTCCAGTACTGACCAAACGACTTGTTAAATTCATCATAAAATTCGCGGGTTGCATCATACGATACATTTAAAAACTGACGATCTGCAGCCTGAGCAGTCGTTGCAGCAAAACCTGTTGCCAATAGAGCAGCAGCCAATAAAGCTTTCAATTGAGTTTTCATTACAGCACACATCACCTTTAATCTGTCGCTCAATATATGCAATGCTCAGGCGCTGCGCAATTTGTAAAAAACATGCAAAAAATGATTAAATTCAAATAATTTAGCTTTAATTAATTGTTTTTAATCAATTTAATTCAAGATGCGGCGTTTATTCCAAATTTATACCTTTTTATGGATTAGATATATAAAAAGTGAATAAAACTTTGATCCGTTTTTAGACTCAACGGTAAAATAAGCGACATCACAGCAATCAAACCCGCTTCAAAACTATTTTATTGTGACTTTTGTAACAATCTTCACGATATCTCCACAGTTGTTTGTTACAACATGTTCTAAATCAAAGATCATCTGAAAAATCGGTATATAGTGAGTAAATGATGATAAAGATCTTATTAAGAGTGTGACGAAAATCTACTTTTGTTATGATTTTTGTGATTAAATATTAAAGTGATTAAAACAATTTATAAATTGTGAGTTCACTCATAAAGGAAAGGGGGAATCAAAATGAAATCTAAACTCATGTTCGCAGTATTACTCAGCTTAAGTACAGTCGGTCACAGTGCAGTGATCAAATCTGCTGAAAGTAAAACCCATTTAACTGCGGAAAAGGGGTCTTTAATTGAAAAAGCCCTTACCCAACAAAAACAGGCAGACAAGCAAAAGTTTGAATCAAATAATGATTTAAAAGTGCTGACTTCCATTCATGTCGCTCCAACTCAAAATTTCTTTGCCTTGCAAAATCAGCGTTTTAGCCGTTTTGTACAAGCCTTATTCCCGCAAGATAACTCATAACTCCGCATTAAATTCACTGCCTTTAATCCCCTTTTCAAATGCAGTTGAAACGCCCAAGTACAGAATGTTGAATTTAACATTAAGTACTTGGGCTTTTTCGTTATAATGGTTGCAATTTACATTTTGAATTAATTTTTGCTTATGACTGTTCGTACTCGTATCGCGCCTTCTCCTACTGGTTTCCCGCACGTGGGAACAGCGTATATCGCCTTGTTTAACTTATGTTTTGCCAAACAACACGGTGGTGAATTTATTCTTCGTATTGAAGATACTGACCAACTGCGCTCAACCCCTGAATCTGAAAAAATGATTTTGGATTCATTGCGTTGGTTAGGCTTAAATTGGGCAGAAGGTCCAGATATCGGCGGCCCACATGCACCGTATCGCCAATCTGAACGTATGGATATTTATAAGCAATACGCCTTGCAATTGGTTGAACAAGGGCATGCTTTCTATTGCTTCGCTACTAGCGAAGAACTAGATCAAATGCGTGCAGAACAACAAGCACGTGGTGAAAGCCCGCGCTACGATGGTCGTGGTTTAAACTTGTCTGCAGATGAAGTGCAGCGTCGTTTAGCGGCAGGCGAAGCGCATGTTATTCGTATGAAAGTGCCAACCGAAGGCGTATGTAAATTTAATGACATGCTGCGCGGTGAAGTGGAAATTCCATGGGCGCAAGTCGATATGCAAATTTTGCTGAAAACAGATGGCTTGCCAACTTACCATTTGGCCAACGTGGTCGATGACCATTTGATGCAAATCACTCACGTGATTCGTGGTGAAGAATGGATTCCATCGGCACCGAAACACCAATTGCTTTATCAATATTTTGGTTGGGATATGCCTGTGTTATGCCACATGCCATTGTTGCGTAACCCAGACAAATCAAAATTATCTAAACGTAAAAACCCAACTTCAATCAACTACTACAAAGACATTGGCGTATTACCTGAAGCTTTGCTGAACTATTTAGGTCGCATGGGTTGGTCAATGCCAGATGAAAGTGAAAAATTCACCTTAGCCGAAATGATTGAACACTTTGATATTCAACGTGTTTCACTAGGCGGCCCTATCTTTGATGTGGAAAAACTCAATTGGCTGAATGGTCAATGGATTAAAGTGCTTTCACCTGCTGAGCTGTTAGATACCTTATTGGCTTGGAAAGCAGATCGTGCCAAATTGGAAGAGATTGCTGCCGCGATTCAACCGCGTATTAATTTACTCTCAGAAGCGGTCAATTGGTCTGCACATTACTTCAACCATTTCCCAAGCTTGAGCAAGGAACAGTTTGAAAGTAAAAAACTGTCTGAAGAACAAGTGCGTCAAAGCCTACAATTTGCAATTTGGCGTTTAGAAAGTCTATTTACTTGGAACAACGACACGGTGAGCCAAACCCTAATGGATTTAGCCAACCAAATGGAAATCAAATTGCGTGATTTCATGCCTGCGTTCTTTATTGCAATTGCAGGTTCAACCGCATCTACACCTGTGATGCAAACCATGGTCACCATTGGTCCTGACCTGACCTTTGCGCGTTTGCGTCATGCCTTAGAAGTGGTTGGCGGACCAAGCAAAAAAGAAGTTAAAGTCTGGGAAAAACTGAATGAAAGCATCAAATTGCCGAAAAATGATGCAATTGATCCAGCTTAATTCATTTTTTTGTTGACGTGTGCGCGCAATAGCCCTAATATTGCGCTCACACAGACTGGGGTCATAGCTCAGTTGGTAGAGCGCTACAATGGCATTGTAGAGGTCAGCGGTTCGATCCCGCTTGACTCCACCAAGTTTAAATAAGGCTTTACCTGTGTTGCCTCATCAAGTCCCTATCGTCTAGAGGCCTAGGACATCGCCCTTTCACGGCGGTAACCGGGGTTCGAATCCCCGTAGGGACGCCATATTCAAGATGAATATAAATTCACTTATCTTCATCTTATAATAAAGCTCAAGCAATGACTTGGGCTTTTTTATTGCCCTGTTTTCTGACAGACTGTTTTTGATTTGCCGTACATTTGGTTAGAATAACGATCAGATTAGAATTTTGGAGTTGTAATGCAATACCGATGCCCTAAATGTCAAAGCCCAAAAATCATGCCTGTTGCGCAGGCAGGTCAAACAACACCGCGTCCTGTGGTGCCAAAAAGCTTGGTGATGCTTATTCCAGCGGTATTTGTCTTATTACTTCTTGTCTTGATCAGTATCGCCATGTGGATTTTTGGTGATGGTGCAGGCACAACCTTACAAAGCATTACTGTGGCGGTATTTGTGCTGTGTGTAATTGCAGGTTTCTTGTTTTATCGTGATTTGCCTGATTTCAAAATTTCTATGCAAGCCTTTATGCAGTCACAAAAAAAATGGAAGTGCCGTGAATGTGCACATGAGTGGGAAGTTTAAACCTCACTGGTCTACATCTAGATTAAGAAAAATGTTGCTAGGTTGATCACAAGACCACATCATCGAGCAAATATAAAAAAACCAGCCTTCTCGGCTGGTTTTTTTAATGAGAACTCAAGTTTTTAGACTTAAGCGCCAATTTTACGGTATTTGCTACGTTTGGTTGCCAGATCATCACCATATTTCTTACGGCGATATTCTTCAAACTCAGTATAGTTACCTGTAAAGAATTCTGGTTGCTCATCTTCGAATGACAAGATGTGCGTTGCAATACGGTCTAGGAACCAACGGTCGTGCGATACCACCATCACTGTACCTGGGAAGACTAAAATTGCATCTTCCAGTGCACGTAAAGTTTCAATATCCAAGTCGTTTGATGGCTCATCCAGCAAGATCACGTTTGCGCCCTGCTGTAGAATTTTTGCCAGTTGTAAACGGTTACGCTCACCACCCGACAATTCACCAACGCGTTTTTGCTGATCCTGACCTTTAAAGTTAAAGCGACCAATATAAGCACGCGATGCAATTTCATAATCGCCCACTTTCAAAATGTCTAAACCGCCAGAAACTTCTTCCCAAACAGTTTTGTCATCATCTAGAGTGTCACGAATCTGACCGACATAAGCCACTTTTACCGAGTCACCTAAAGTCACGCTGCCCGTATCAGGTTGCTGCTCGCCAGTCATCATACGGAATAAAGTCGTTTTACCCGCACCGTTTGGACCGACAATCCCCACAATCGCTGCAGGCGGCACAGTAAAGGAAAGGTTTTCGTAAAGTAAGCGATCACCAAATGACTTGCTGATGTTTTCCACTTCCACCACTTTGTTCCCTAAACGTGGGCCAGGTGGAATATAAATTTCAGAAGTTTCGTTACGCTGTTGGAATTCACGCGAGTTAAGCTCTTCAAAACGCTCCATACGCGCTTTGTTTTTCTTTTGCTGGCCTTTCGCATTAGAACGTACCCATTCCAATTCTTTTTTCAAGGCTTTAGCAAAAGATTCTTCTTGCTTCTGTTCTTGCTCTAAACGGTTATTTTTCTGCTCTAACCATGAAGAGTAGTTACCTTGATATGGAATACCATGTCCACGGTCAAGTTCTAAAATCCATTCTGCAACGTTATCCAAGAAGTAACGGTCGTGGGTAATTGCCACAATCGTACCCGGGAAGTCTTTTAAGAAACGCTCTAACCAAGATACAGATTCTGCATCCAAGTGGTTCGTCGGCTCGTCTAGAAGCAGCATGTCTGGTTTAGACAATAACAAACGGCATAAAGCCACACGACGACGCTCACCACCCGATAATTTGTTAACATCAGCATCCCAAGCTGGCAAATTTAATGCTGCCGCTGCTTGTTCAAGCTGATTGTTCAGGTTGTGTGCATCCCAAGTTTGGATAATCGCTTCTAACTTCTCTTGCTCTTTTGCAAGTTTGTCGAAATCTGCATCTGGATCTGCATATTCTGCAAAAACTTGGTCTAAACGCTCTAAAGCATCTAAAGCTTCACGCACACCATCTTCCACGTTGCCGCGTACATCTTTGCTCGGGTCTAGTGGTGGTTCTTGCTCAAGATAACCAATTTTGATGCCTGGCTGTGCACGAGCTTCACCAGAGAAATCTTTATCTACGCCCGCCATAATACGGAGCAAAGTCGATTTACCTGCACCGTTTAAACCAAGCACACCAATTTTCGCACCTGGGAAAAATGATAAGGAGATGTCTTTCAAGATTTCGCGCTTAGGCGGAACCATTTTCGACACTCGGTTCATCGTATAAATATATTGGGCCACGTAGGACTCCTCAATAGAAAACCAAATCTGGGGCTCAGATGAGCAGCCCCTGCTCTAATGAGCGAAAAAATAATCGGGTATTATACCTGAATACGGAGAAAAAATAAGACACCACAAACATCTTGCATGCTTTGTTACAACTCTAGCGATCAGCGGATAAGCACAGGACTTTTTGCCTGCTATATCAAATTTACAGCTAAATATTGCAGCATTTTTACACTTTCTTTCATATTTAAAAGTGCTAGACTCAAACCAATTTAACTCACGAAGATGAAGTAAACATGACCTATAAAGACGAAACTTTGGCCATTCATGCAGGCTATAGCCCAGAACCAACCACCAAAGCCGTGGCTGTGCCTATTTACCAAACCACTTCTTATGCCTTTGATAATACGCAACATGGTGCCGATTTATTTGATTTAAAAGTACAAGGCAATATTTACACCCGTATTATGAACCCAACCACTGCAGTATTGGAGCAACGTGTTGCAGCACTTGAAGGCGGGATTGGCGCATTGGCTTTAGCATCGGGTATGGCTGCAATTACCTACGCAATTCAGACCATTACCGAAGCAGGCGATAACATTGCTTCAGTATCAACTTTATACGGCGGTACTTACAACTTATTTGCCCACACCTTGCCTAAACAAGGCATTGAAGTACGTTTCTTCGATTATCAACAGCCTGAAAGCTTACGCGACCTGATTGATGACAAAACCAAACTGGTCTTTGTAGAATCCATTGGTAACCCATTGGGCAATATTATTGACCTTGAAGCGATTGCGAAAATTGCGCACGAATACGGCATTCCAGTGGTGGTGGATAACACTGTAGCCACGCCTGTCTTGCAAAAATCATTTGATTTTGGCGCAGACATCATCATTCACTCACTGACCAAATATATTGGTGGTCACGGTACGTCTATTGGCGGCATTATTGTCGATAGCGGTAAATTCCCTTGGGGCAAATATCCTGAGCGTTTTAAAGCCTTAAATACACCTGACCCAAGTTACCATGGTGTGAACTATGTAGAAGCCTTAGGCGCTGCAGCATTTATTGCACGTGCACGTGTAGTACCACTACGCAATACAGGTGCAGCGATTAGCCCGCATAACGTATTCCTAATTTTACAAGGTTTAGAAACCTTAAGCCTGCGTATGGAACGCCATACTGAAAACGCGCAAAAAGTAGCGGAATATTTACAGGCACATCCAAAAGTGAAATGGGTCAATTACGCAGGTTTGAAAGATCACCCGCAACATGCGTTGGCACAAAAATATGTGAAAGGCAAACCTTCTGCAATTCTGTCTTTTGGTGTGCAAGATGGCCGTGAAGGCGGAACCCGCTTTATTGATGCACTGCAATTATTCACACGCTTGGTCAATATTGGCGATGCCAAGAGTCTGGCTTGCCACCCTGCAACCACCACTCACCGTCAGTTGAGTGCAGATGAACTCAAAGCGGCTGGTGTGAGTGAAGATATGGTGCGTTTATCCATCGGGATTGAACATGCCGATGACTTAATTGCCGATTTAGAGCAAGCTTTAGCAGCCGTATAAAACTCATCAGTTCAAACTTTGTACTGGCATCCTGCTGATTAATTTCAACAGGATGCTTTTTTATTTTAATTTTTCTTTGTATGTCTTTGCATTAGCTTTATTTCATGGTAAAAATAAAGATATACAGCTCACAAAAATAGAGCAATTACTCTAAATTCATTTTTAAATTCAACCACTTATTCCATAGCTTTTTTTGTGCAATCGGCTATCATAAAGCCAAGTAAAACAGTTCAAATTCAGTCTGAAATTTGAATCGTCAATCTCAATAAAAATGACAACTCAGGAATCTAAATCAGGAATATTAGCGTGAAGCCAAAATTAGAGAAACTTTTTCAACAGCGTGTAAATGGTAAAGTTGCCCTTATTACAGGTGCATCGAGTGGTATTGGTTTAACCGTGGCACATAAGCTAGCCGATGCAGGTGCGCATGTGCTTTTGGTGGCACGTACTCAGGAAACGCTCGAACAAGTCAAAGCTGAAATTGAAGCACGTGGTGGCAAGGCTTCAGTTTTCCCTTGTGATCTAAACGATATGGACTCTATTGATGCTGTATCGCAACAAATTCTTGCCTCTGTCGATCATATTGATATTTTAATTAACAACGCAGGCCGCTCAATCCGTCGTGCAGTACATGAGTCGGTTGATCGTTTCCACGACTTTGAACGTACCATGCAGCTCAACTATTTTGGTGCTGTGCGTTTGGTACTCAATATTTTGCCGCAGATGATGCACCGTAAAGATGGTCACATCATCAACATCAGCTCGATTGGTGTATTAGCCAACGCAACGCGTTTCTCGGCTTATGTGGCATCTAAAGCCGCATTGGATGCGTTTAGTCGCTGTCTATCTGCAGAAGCGCATACACACAAAATTGCGATTACTTCGGTGTATATGCCATTGGTTCGTACCCCAATGATCGCACCAACCAAAATTTATAAGTACGTGCCCACCCTTTCACCTGAGCAAGCGGCAGATTTAATTGCTTATGCGATTGTGAAACGTCCGAAGAAAATTGCGACACATTTGGGTCGTTTGGCTTCAATCACTTATGCGATTGCACCAGACATTAACAACAAACTCATGTCGATTGGTTATAACTTATTCCCAAGCTCTACCGCTTCTGTGGGCGAGCAGCAAAAACTGAACTGGGTACAAAAAGCGTATGCGCGCTTGTTCCCAGGTGAACACTGGTAATTTATACACAATTCAAGTTTTGCTTTAGGCGACCTACGGGTCGCCTATTTGTTTTTACAGCTTAGGTTGAACAGCGCACAACAATACAACATCACTTCAACAATTTTTAAATTGTGCAGCCGCAACTTTTCATGTGATTTTAATATTGGTTTAAGAAATAGCATTCAAAATGACATTACAATAATGAAAGGTACAACACATGAAAACTCTGTATCTGTTTAAGCTATTTTGTTTTTCTGCTGCGGGCTTAAGTTTTTATCACTTATATACTGAGCTTACGCGCAATCATGTAGACACATTTCAAGTGATGACACTGACAGGCCTGGTGGTCTTGTTAGTCGAATTGGGCTATCGCAGCCAACTTGCCGTGTCCATGTCGCATTCATCTGGTGCGATGTCCGAAGTTTCTGCCTCTTCTAATTACAGTTATTTCATGTCTAAATTGGCAGCAGGCAGTATTGCCACAAGTTTTGTTCTGCAAGGCTTAATCCGTTAATTGCTTATTTAAGATCCACAATCTCAACCATAACAAAACATTCAATTGCACCGCATTTTTATGCTATAACACAGCTGTTTTAAGTATTTTGAATGGATTATGCGAGCACTGGCCCTCATTTTACAGTATGGCTGTTTTGCCTTTGCCTTGTTTCTGAGTTATCAGGTTGCAACGGCGCTTTATCAGCAAGAATATGAACTTTTAGAGGTTGTTGCCGATGTCGGCACGATTTTAATTTGTATTGATTTGGGCGTATTTTTATTTAGCAGCAAAGCCTCACAAGGTTTAAATCTTCAGGAATATGCTCGCCAACTTGAAGCACCACCGTCAAAACTAGTCGCAGTGACTCGTAAACTTGGACATTTGGGAATTATGCTGATTTTGGTGAGTTGGATTGTACCGTTGATTTAAAATCCATCAAAAAATCTGTATATAAAAATGTTCCTGCAAAACAAAAAGCTCCCGAATTTCGGGAGCTTTTTGTTAGAGCAATTCAAAATTACTTCGAACCTTTAATCCCTGCTTGTAACAACAATGCACCTAAACCACCAATTTTATTTTCTTGTGGTTTAGCGGCTTGTAGTTTTTTCGCTTGTGGACGCTCAGTCTGAGGACGTGACTGCTGTGGACGTTTCGCTTGTGGCTTACGCTCTGTACGCTGTTCTTGATCACGACGTGGTGCACGCGCTGCTTTTGCAGGTGCAGCCGAACCTTCAGGACGCATCGATAAATTCACACGGTTACGCTCTACATCAACCTGCAACACACGCACTTGAACAATTTGACCTGGTTTCACCACTTTATGCGGATCAGCCACAAATTCATTGGCCAACTCAGAAATATGCACCAAACCATCCTGATGTACGCCCACATCCACGAAAGCACCAAAGTTGGTCACGTTGGTTACAACACCTTCAAGCTGCATGCCTTCAGTCAACTGCGCCACTTCAGTAATATCTTCACGGAATTTAGCCGTACGGAATTCAGGACGTGGGTCACGACCTGGTTTTTCCAATTCAGACAAAACATCCTGAATAGTTGGTAAGCCGACTTGCTCATCCACAAATTCTTCAGCATTCACCGAACGGATAATTTCAGTATTACCAATAATATCTTTAACCGTGGTCGCTTTGGCAGCCACAATTTTTTCTACTAAACCATAAGATTCAGGGTGCACTGCAGAAGCATCCAAAGGCTCAGAACCTGCCTGAATACGTAAGAAACCTGCTGCTTGTTCAAAAGTACGTTCGCCTAAACGCGGTACGTTTTTCAAAGCTTGGCGATTGTCAAAACGGCCATGTTCTTTACGGTATTCAACAATTTGCTGTGCAATGGCTTTATTCAAACCTGCGATATAACCCAAAATTGCTGAAGATGCCGTGTTGACATCAACACCGACCGAGTTCACACAGTCTTCTACCACAGCTTCTAAGGTTTTTGCTAAACCTGCCTGATTCACGTCATGTTGATACTGACCCACACCGATTGATTTTGGATCAATTTTTACCAATTCTGCCAATGGGTCTTGCAAACGACGTGCAATCGACACTGCACCACGAATCGACACATCTAGTTCTGGCAACTCTTGCGATGCCAATTCAGAAGCTGAATACACAGATGCACCCGCTTCAGATACAGACACACGTGTTAATTTCAAGTCACTGTGCGCCGCCATCATTTCTGCCACAACCGCTTCAGTTTCACGGCTTGCAGTCCCGTTACCAATCGCGATTAAATCAACATTGTGCTCACGGCATAAACGTGCAAGTTCTTCAATCGCGCCTGCTTTGTCTTCTTTAGGTGCAAATGGATAAACCGTGCTATGTGCAACCACATCGCCAGATTGGTTCACCACAGCCAGTTTGACACCTGTACGGATGCCAGGGTCTACGCCCAGCGTACAACGCGCACCTGCAGGTGCAGAGAGCAATAAATGACGCAAGTTTTCTGCAAAGACATCCATCGCTTCAGCTTCGGCAGCCAAACGCTTTTCAGTCAATAATGAATGTTCGATTTGTGGACGCACTTTGCCCAACCAGAACAATTTTGCCGTTTGCTTTAAAAAGTCCTGACGTGCTTGCGGCTGAATTTGATCTAAATTGTATTCAGTTTCAATACGTGCCAAAGGTGCACTGTCTTCACCATCAACTTTTAAACCCAAGACGTTTTCTTGGCGACCACGCAACATCGCCAATAGGCGATGTGAAGGCACTTTGTTGAGGTTTTCTGAAAAATCGAAGTAATCACGGAATTTTTTGCCCACTTCTTTTTTCTCTTCAGAAGCAACCAAGCTTTTTAATACCGCTGTTTTGGCAAAAATTTCTTTTAATTCTGTGGTTAAGGCAATATTTTGTGCCCATTCATCAATCAGAATGTGTTGTACCGCATCTAGCTGACTGTCTGCATCAGGATAGTCTGCATGACTAAAGCCTGCTAAAGCTTCGCTTGGCTCAACCTGTTCTGCAAAAATTTGCGCTGCAATTGGGCCTAAACCTGCTTCTTTAGCTTTAAACGATTTACTGGTGCGTTTTGGACGGTAAGGTGCGTAAATTTCTTCTAAAGCATTTTTGGTTTCAGCAGCGTTAACCCGTGCCAATAAATCATCAGATAATTTATCTTGTTCTTTGAGTGATTCTATTACTTTTTCGCGACGCTCATATAAATCACGTAAATACGATAAACGTGTATCGAGCTGACGTAGCTGCGTGTCATCTAAACCTTGCGTCACTTCTTTACGGTAACGTGCAATAAATGGAACGCTAGCACCTTCATCAATAAGTTTGATGGCAGCTTCTACTTGATTTGGTCGTACGGCAAGTTCTTTTGCTAACTGCTGAACTAAGTCAGTCATCGTGTGTGATCCTACAAGGATAAGTACTAAAAGCCATGATTATAAAGACCAAGACTATAAAATCCACAATTGTTTTATGAATTTTATAAATGGTGGTTTTTTGGCGATTTTTGCCAATTCGGCTAAATTTTATAAATCTAAATAAAATTCAGGCTTATGTTAGACTCAAACGGACAAATATGTCAGTTTTTCGCATGGGAATGCTGTATATATTTGGTATCTATGTCTTGATTTTATCTGCAATATTTGTTGCTTTAGAGCATAGGCAATAGATACCAATGAATCGTATACTCAAAGCCAACTCAACTTTTTGTTTACGATGACAATAAAGAATAAAGGAGCACATCATGAGTTTAGTTGTACCTGCTGAAAAAACAGATACCGTACACAGCGAAACTGACCGCGTTGAACGCATTCTCGTTGTCGATGATGATGTGCGTTTACGTACCCTGTTACAGCGTTTCTTGGAAGATAAGGGCTTTGTGGTCAAAACTGCCCACGACGCGACACAAATGGATCGTTTGTTACAGCGTGAACTGTTCTCTTTAATCGTGCTTGATTTTATGCTGCCTGTTGAAGATGGTTTAAGTATTTGCCGTCGTTTACGTCAATCTAACATCGACACGCCAATTATTATGCTGACGGCTCGCGGCAGTGACTCTGACCGTATTGCAGGACTTGAAGCAGGTGCAGATGATTATTTACCAAAACCGTTTAATCCAAATGAGCTGTTAGCGCGTATTCGTGCTGTATTGCGTCGTCAAGTGCGCGAGGTACCAGGTGCACCAAGTCAGCAAATGGAAGTGGTTGGTTTTGGCCCATGGTCACTAGATTTATCGACCCGTACTTTGACACGTGAAGGTCAGGTCGTGACCCTAACTACAGGTGAATTTGCAGTACTCAAAGCGTTGGTACAACATCCTCGTGAGCCTTTAACCCGTGACAAGTTAATGAATTTGGCGCGTGGTCGTGAATGGGGTGCGATGGAGCGTTCGATTGATGTTCAGGTTTCACGTTTACGTCGTTTAATTGAAGAAAACCCTGCCCGTGCACGTTATATTCAAACGGTTTGGGGTGTCGGTTATGTATTTGTTCCAGATGGTGCGGAATAAGTTGAAAATGATGTGAGGCTTCAGCCTCACATCTTCATGCAATGATCAACATTTATGCACACCGATCATTGTGCTAGATTTAAAGAACAGACATTCCAATAACAAGTATATTCATCATAAAATTTCACTCACTAAATTCGCTTTACAACCTCTGCCACAGGACAAGATGTGAAACTCGAACCCATCGACCCACAAGAATTTACCGACTATGTGGCGTATTCTGAAAAGAAACGTACCCGCTGGGAGCGTTTTCTGGACAAAATCAAACCACGCTCTGCAGCCATGCGCACCACGGTACTGGTGGTTTTTGTGGTGTTGTTTAGCCTGTTTATGTCGTTGTGGTTCTTTTGGCGCACCTTGTATTTACCTGAAATTCAACAACACGCCCGCTATTTAGCGGTTGAACTGGAAATTTTAAACAATCCAGATTTGCGCATTTTTCACAATGAAGCCGAAGTCGATGTCGATGCGTGGCTTAAAAATCGGGTCGGCATTGAATATGTAACCGATCCACGTGAGTTTCCTAATGTACGGGAAAAAGTCATTGCAGAGTTTTTTACCCAACAAATAGAAAAGAAACTGGCAACTGAATTAAAAATGCAGGATGTCACGGTCTATTTCCAGTTCAAACCAAGCCCGCGTATTTGGATTCAAACCCCAGAAATGAATGGCAACTGGGTACGTGAACCCCTTAAAACCTATGCCAACTACAGCCCTGAATTGGTCTTTGGCTGGCTTTTGGGTATTCCACTGTTAGCTGCAGCAATTATTTTAACTCTAGTACGTCAGCTGAATCGTCCTTTGCGTCGTCTGCAAAATGCCGCCAATAGCTACAGTAAAACAGGCAAAGCACCTTATTTAGAAACCAATCACGGTCCGCAGGAAATTCGTGAGGTCAACCAAGCCTTTAATCACATGATTTATACCTTGGAACAGACTGAACGTGACCGTCGTATCATGTTGGCAGGTATTTCACACGACCTGCGCACGCCACTGACACGGATTCGTTTAAGTGCCGAAATGATGCCCGATGATGATTTTTTAAAAGAAGGCTTAATTTACGATGTAGAAGATATGGATGCGATTTTAAATCAATTCATTTCTTATATGCGTGATGGTTCCGATGAAGAATTACAAGAAACCGATTTAAATGTTTTGCTGCAGGAATTGATTATTCAATTTAAACCGTTGGATATTCGCTTTAACGCACAAGAATTACCTTTAATTCAGGCGCGCAGTTTGTCGCTGAAACGTCTGATTGGCAACCTGATTAATAACTCGAAACGCTATGGTGCAGAGCCAATTGAGTTGTCTGCAGAAGTGCTGGATGAACACATTCGGATTAGCGTGGCAGACAACGGTACAGGCATTCCAGAAGACCAAATTGCCGATTTAATGCAGCCTTTTGTACGCGGCAATGAAGCACGTACTGTACAAGGCAGTGGCTTAGGTTTGGCAATTGTAAAACGTATTGTCGATATTCATCAGGGCGAGCTCACCATTCAAAACCGTGAACACGGTGGTCTTGAAGCCATCATTACCCTGCCGTTACAACCTGAAATCGTTGAAGAAAAAAATAATGTTGGCACGCTGGAAAAAATCAAACAAAGTTTGAGTGAACACTTCTAAACGGCTGACGCTTTTGATCTCTATCTGGCTTGCTATATACCAATTTCAGACCAACAGCAAATCGGATGGACGATCAAAGTAAAAAATTCAGATGGTGCATATCAAAATTGTATAAAAATATATCAAACAAATTGTAATATTTACCTTTTGATATATAAATAAACTATTAAATTCAATTATTTATGTATTATTTTATATTTTTATACCACCATTTAGGCAAAAAATTAGACCTTAGCCTAACACCTATGCAAAATACCTTTTTTGATCGGTACAATCGGTATCAGTCTAGTATTTTACGAGAGTTCGCCATGTCTTTAGATCGCATCCGTTTAGCCTCCCTCCACGACAAAGTAATCAGCGCAGAACAAGCTGCTGAATTCGTTCAAGATGGTATGACCGTAGGTATGAGTGGCTTTACTCGTGCGGGTGAAGCAAAAGCTGTTCCACTTGCATTGGTGGCACGCGCTAAAACCAACCCTTTAAAAATTGACTTAATTACTGGCGCAAGTCTTGGTAATGATTTAGACAAGCAATTGACTGAAGCAGGTGTTTTGGCTCGTCGTATGCCGTTCCAAGTAGACAACACCTTGCGTAAAGCAATTAACCAAGGTCAAGTTATGTTCATTGACCAACACTTGTCTGAAACTGTTGAGCAAATGCGTAACAACACGCTAAAACGCCCAGACATCGCGATTGTTGAAGCAGTTGCAATTACTGAAGACAGCTTAATTATTCCAACAACTTCTGTAGGTAACTCTGCAAGCTTTGTTGAATATGCAGATAAAGTCATTATCGAAATCAACACCACTGTAAGCACAGAATTTGAAGGCCTACACGACATTTATATTCCTGAAGCACGTCCAACACGTGGTCCAGTGCCATTAACTCACGTTGAACAACGTATTGGAACCAAAGGTATTCAGTTAGACCCTGCAAAAGTTGTGGGTATTGTATTTAACGATACCTTGCTTGACTCTCCATCTAACGTGACCGATCCAGATGACGAAACTCAAGCAATTGCAGATCACTTGATCGCATTCTTTGAAAACGAAGTAGCACAAGGTCGTTTACCGAAAAACTTGGCACCTTTACAAGCAGGTATCGGTTCAATTGCAAATGCAGTATTAACAGGCTTCAAACACTCTAACTTTGAAGACTTGGTGATGTACTCAGAAGTACTCCAAGACTGTACGTTTGAATTGATTGATGCAGGCAAAATGAAGTTCGCTTCTGGCTGTTCAATGACTTTGTCTGAAAAATGTGGCGATCGCGTATTTGGTAATCTTGCACACTACAAAGACAAATTCATTTTACGTCCACAAGAAATTTCTAACTTCCCTGAGTTAGTACGTCGTTTAGGCATCATTGGTATTAACACTGCACTTGAGTTTGATATTTACGGTAACGTGAACTCAACCCACGTATGCGGTACCAAAATGATGAACGGTATTGGTGGTTCAGGTGACTTCGCGCGTAACGCACACTTGGCGATTTTCGTGACTAAATCGATTGCGAAAGGCGGTGACATTTCATCTATCGTTCCAATGGCTGCGCATGTAGACCACAACGAACACGACGTTGACATCTTAGTCACTGAGCAAGGTTTAGCAGATTTACGCGGTCTTGCACCACGTGAACGCGCTCGTGCGATTATCGACAACTGTGTACACCCAATGTACCGCAATGCATTGAATGATTACTTTGAGCGTGCATGTGCAAAAGGTGGTCACACTCCTCACCTACTTCGTGAAGCATTATCTTGGCATGCAAACTTCGAAGAACACGGTCACATGTTGACTCCTGCACAACAAGAATCTGCGCAACCAGCATAATTCGCGTGCAATAAAAAACGCCCTGATTTTTCAGGGCGTTTTTTTATGTCTTAAGTTTTTATGTCTTAGATTGTCACAAGGTCATTTGCGACAACGCACTCCATTTTACTCAAATGCCAAAGCTTTAAATTCATCTATAAAATGCTGCCCTAACTGGCGTAAACCATCCACACTGAGTGTGGTTTCAATCACACCCAAAGACACCACATCACGTTGAATTTGCAGCACAGTTTGACCTTGCGGGTTGATATAAAAACGAGAACCCAAAGTTGCAAATTTGCTTGCTAAGTCTAGGTTTTGTTCAGCTCGAACTTGATTCACCACATCTTGCGCGGTAAAACGGTATTGATCATGCAGCAAATTTAAGCTGTTGGATTGCCCATATTCTGCACTTAATGCACAATCATCCAAGACCTGTAAAGGCTGATCAAGATTGGCAAAAGCAGTCGCAGGGAGACTCAGCGCAAGACTGAATAAAATAGGGAGAGAAAATTTTAACATTGGACACCTCGCACATAGGTAAATTACACCTGTGGAGAAACATCCTTTTTTCACCAACTTATATTTTAAGTTCAAAAATCACTCAATACATTGACTTTTTATACCAAGCGACCTAAACGCAGCAAAACTGGAAACTGAATTTCCAAGCCCTGAGCAGGTTGCTGCTGCAACAATTGTTGTAATTCAAGCAAGGGCGTATCAGTATGTTGCTTTAAATAATGCTGCAGTCCCGACCAAGTGTTTAAATAATTCAGCAATTGTGCTGCCGACCAACGATATTTCAGGCAAAGTTCGGGTGTCACGATTTCTTGAAATGGGAAAGGAATCGTGCGATATAAGTCATCAATATAACGACGTTCAGCATCCCAACAACCTTTTAAGGTCTGAAAATACAAGCGTTGAATTGCGGTATTCACCTCAGGATCTACAGCTTGAATCAGACCGTAGCCCACCGCAGCAAATATTCCACTCGGTTTTAGCACCCGATGCACTTCGGCATAAAAGGCATCAAAATTGAACCAGTGAATCGCTTGTGCAACGGTAATTAAATCCACACTCGCATCTGCCAATCCGCTGTCTTGCGCCAAGCAGATACGATAACTCACATTTGCCCACTGCGGTGCCAAATCCAACTGTGCTTGACTTAAATCTGTGGCTAAAATCTGCTGAAAATGTGGTACCAATAACTGGGTAAACTGCCCCGAACCGGCACCACAATCCCAGGCAAAAGTTCGTTCAGGTACATGCTTTAAAATTTCCTGGACAATTTCTGCAGAATAAGCCGGACGGGCCTGTTTATAGCGCAAGCTGTCATCAGAAAACAGATCTTTCATTTAACGATGCTCATAATATTTATAAATTTAATCAATGACCTGATCAATTCTAAAACTGGTCTGGGCAATGAGCACCCGCTGATCATTCAATTGATAATATTTAACATCGTATGGAGCCAATTTCCAGCTCTGGGCAGGATTAAAACTGACCCGGTGGTTCCCGACTGGCTGAGCATATAACGGAGTAATGATCTCTGAAGAACATGACTAGCTCACAGGCTGAAAACAGCCCCAATTTTCAACTGCGCAGGCATTTGCCACTTTCTCGCGGCGGCAAATATAGGCTTCGCTGGCAAAGCTAAGGATTTTTTCAAAAGAAAAATGATTACTTTTTCGGTGTCGGTAGCTCAGGTACAGAAAAATTATTTATAGAATGTTCAATCGCACCAATGCTGACATTTTTCAGGTCGAGCTGTATATGCATATCACGATCGATGGGCTGCATACTGTTGCTACGGTTTATACCAAAGGGTTGCAACATAATATACAAGCCTTGTGTAGGATCACTCGACTGTAAACCCTGAGCAATACTCAATACATACTGTTGTAGAAAGGGCGATAACGAATTTAGGTCGGGTTGTGCTTGTAAGGGCTGAATTTCCAGATTGGCAACCACATGGCTGTCGATCATAAAGTTTTGTGCTTCACGTGAATTACGAATAACTTGATGCTGTAAAGCACGGAGATTTTTTTCATCATTCTGATACGGCACAATCCCGGTTTCTGTACGTAACTCTGGCTCGGCCAGTACGTGCAGGGTGGGTAAGGTCACCGCGTCATCCGCGTGGACCATCATGCTCCATGGACAGCCCAATATCAGCAGCAAAGGATATATTTTTATAAATTTCATAAACTTGTCTCGCAACGTAATTTCAGGACAATGCAGTTTTACACCATGCAAGAAAAAAATTTTTCACTGCAACCGTATACGTTTTATAGCCTACCTGAAAATCAATTTTGGCTCACCTTGACTCGGATAAACGGTCTTTTTCACTTTCTTAAATCTATTATGGGTATGCAATTTTTCTTGGAATTTTAATGCGCTTTGCATGTAATTATAATTCTCTATGACCAACCTAGAGGCGAAAAAAAAACCTCAAACAGTGTTTGAGGCTTTTTGAATATGGTGGCGAGACCCAGGATCGAACTGGGGACACACGGATTTTCAATCCGTTGCTCTACCGACTGAGCTATCACGCCAATGCCGTGTATTAAGCCGTATCTCGGCTGAATAGTCAATAAAAATCATCACTTTTTTATTTGATCGCATAAATTTTATGCAAAAAAAATCCCTGATGGGATCAGGGATTGAAAACGTTTAACCGTTTTGAATATGGTGGCGAGACCCAGGATCGAACTGGGGACACACGGATTTTCAATCCGTTGCTCTACCGACTGAGCTATCACGCCAATGACGCGTATTAAACAGTTTCAGCTGTAAATCGTCAATAGTCTTTTTCGCTTTTCAGTGCAAATGTTTACTTTTACAGCAACCTCATTCTATTTCTGCTGAAATATCACCCAAAAATTTAAAAATGAGTTCTTTTCCAATTAAATTTTGACAAACTTCCGATACGCGAATGTGGGGCACGGATGCCCCACGTTACCCATCACGACAAGGATGTCGTGTATGGGTAACAAAAGACTTTTGCCTACTTTGGGTCTTGCCAAAGTAGGAAGATGCCTACGCAAAGCTATTTAAACCTTAGCTAAAAATTGTGGCTGTGCAAGCACAAAAAACAATATAGGATTTAGATAAACTTCTTTCACAAATCCGATTAAAACCATACTTCAATCCCCCATCATCCTCTTACGGAAGATATTCCTCATCCCTGAGCCATATATGGCGCAAGAGAAGGGATTTTCGATACTAATTTAATTTTGACCTATACGGATAAACTGAAAAGACAGACACAACGTCAGCTTTTTAAAAACTCACAACTTACCCAAATGCGCCAAACAACGATGAATCGCACCACAACCCGGCTGAAAGTGCTGCACACCTTTGGCTTCTTCCATACGGCACACCTCACTCACCAAACGATCTGCCACACCTCGACCACGGTTTGCAGGATGCACCACAATATATTCAAGCGTACGATGATCATCTTGCCCTGTGCACCAAATCGCACCAATCACTTTAGTATTAAATTCTGCCGTGTAAAGTAGGGTATACTGAGCCAAGTTCTGCTCAAGTTGGCTTACCGCATCTTGCCCATCGCCAAATTCAGGGCTGGTATCATACAGTCGCTCAAGCTGGCTGCGCACTTCGGTATTTTCCAGTGAAGTATAGGCATGTACGGTAATAGGCATTGATTAACCCTCCTGAGCAATCTAATATGCTGAGACTTCGTCACAGCGAAAACATTTTACATCAATCATTTTTGACGTTTTTTGAGGAACGTGTCTATGACCCAACGTATCAGTGAAGTGGTGAGAAATACCAACGAAACTAAAATTCGAGTTCGTGTGAATCTGGACGGTACGGGTCAAGGCACACTCAACACTGGAGTTCCATTTTTAGACCATATGATTGATCAAATCAAGCGACACGGTTTGTTTGATATTGATATTCATTGTGATGGCGACTTGGAAATTGATGATCACCACACTGTAGAAGACTGTGGTATCACGCTTGGACAAGCTTTTGCTCAAGCTTTGGGCGATAAAAAAGGTTTACGACGCTACGGTCACTTTTACGCACCACTTGATGAATCTTTAAGCCGTGTGATTGTCGATTTATCGGGTCGTCCGGGTTTATTTATGGATATTCCATTTACCCGCGCACGTATTGGTACTTTTGATGTGGATTTATTCTCAGAATTCTTCCAAGGCTTTGTCAACCATGCATTAATGACACTGCACATCGACAACCTCAAAGGTAAAAACAGCCACCACCAAATTGAAAGCGTATTTAAAGCATTTGCACGTGCTTTACGCATGGCATGTGAAGTCGATCCGCGTGCTGAAAATACAGTGGCATCAACCAAAGGAACACTCTAATGACCCGAATTGCCCTTCTTGACTATGGCATGGGAAATTTACACTCTGCAGCGAAAGCTTTAGAGCATGTGGGTGCAACGGTAGATGTGACCAATGACCCAAAACTGATTGCACAAGCCGATAAAATTGTGTTTCCAGGTGTGGGTGCTATGCGTGATTGTATGCAAGGCATGCATGAAGCTGGCATTGATGACGTGGTACGCAACGCGGTCTTTAATAAACCTGTACTTGCAATTTGTGTAGGCATGCAGGCGCTGATGCAACATTCCGAAGAAAATGGCGGAGCAGATGCACTGGGCATTTTTGCAGGTACAGTCAAACGCTTTCCTGAAGTAGCAGGTTTAAAAGTGCCACACATGGGTTGGAATCAGGTACATCAACGTGACCCGAGCCACCCTATGTGGAACAACATTGAACAAGATGCGCGTTTTTACTTCGTGCATAGTTTTTATGTTGAACCGCAAGATGAAAAAATCGTGGCCGCGACCTGTGATTATGGTTTAACTTTCTGTACAGCCCTGCATCAAGACAACTTGTTTGCAACGCAGTTCCACCCAGAAAAAAGTCACACTGTTGGTTTGCAGTTACTAAAAAACTTTGTGGAATGGAATATCTAATATTCAGGATGCTTCAATCAATAAAGCCGAGTTAATCTCGGCTTTATTTTTGCGTGAATGTTTTTCACTTTTATTGCACATTGATTTGTGTTTAAAATTAAAGCGTTTTTTATACCTTTTATTCAAAATAAACTGAGGGTCTGTCGATAATTGGTCTATGTTTGCGATGTGAGAGAGATATCTCACAAGATTTTTGAGCAAATATAGGGTATGCGACAGAAAATTCAAAAAATCTAGGAATTACAACAATGAGTCAATATGTAGAAGATTCTGCACTCAGTGCAGCGGGGCGTTTTGGTCGATTATCATTTTTAGCGTGGAACTGTTTGCTCAGCTTGGGGCTTGCAGTACTGATTGCAATTATTGCCGTTGTTGCACCCAATTTATTGCTAGAGCTCGGCTCTGGCTCTATGGGCATCGGCATGATCTTGCTCGTGATCATTTATATCGTTGCGTTCTATTTTAGCTTTATTTTCACCATCCGCCGCTTGCATGACCGCAATCATACTGGCTGGTTATCTTTGCTGATTTTGGTGCCTTTGGTGAATATTATTATGGGTTTATATTTGGTATTTGCACCTGGCGATGATCGTCAAAATAGCTATGGTGCGGTACGTGAAACTGCAGGTTGGGAAAAAGTACTGGCTTGGATTTTTATTGTGCTGATGATTTTGGCGATTATTGGCAGCTTCTTGTCAGGTATATTCAGCAACGTCTAAGCAAAAATATTCCACTTGGTTGATATTTCGAAATAGCCCATCTATTGGGCTATTTTTTCAGGATATTCGCTGCAATCTTTGTCCTGCACGTAAGCGTCCGCTGAACCCCATGCCTATTTTTTAATTCGGTTCAGGTTTCCAGCGGTGTGGTAGCAATTCTTCAATCTGAGTCACTTTATGTGTCGGCAACCTTTTCAGCACATCACTTAAATAGGC